>JACDAW010000154.1 GCA_013695245.1 Pyrinomonadaceae bacterium
GTCAAGGCGCGACCGTTATGTTCCTTGCCATTGAATTGTGCGATGGCTGCTTCGCCTTCTTCTTTCGTCGCCATTTCGACGAAGCCAAAGCCGCGTGAGCGACCCGTTTCGCGGTCTTCGACGACCGACGCAGATTCGACCGTGCCCGCTTGCGCGAACAGTTGTTGCAAGTCTTCGCCCGAAGTCTGGAACGCGAGATTGCCAACGTAAAGTTTCATAGTCATGTAGATGTACCTCTCCTGTAATTAGGAGCGTTAAGAGAAGCGTCGAATTTGAAGTGGCTTCGGTGTAACGGTAGCAGCGCGAAGTCTTGCGTTCGGGTGCTCTCTAAAAAGAGCAGCTTCTAAAGTTGAAATCGGCCTGCTCTCGAACGATCCAAACGCCGCCGTCATCGCTTTGCACGGGGGGCGCATCACCGTTGATGCGCGAGAGAAGGAGTAACTGCCAAGCATTATGCCCTATTTAGCGTCATAATAGCAAGGTAAAATTAAACCAGACTGGTTTTGAACGCATCTTCAGATGCAATTTAACCGTTCATTATAATCGAGATGCAAGCCAACAGTTCCATAAACATCAAAGACTTGCAACCCATGTTTAGCGGAGACTTTGCGGGACCATAGCAAACGGCACGGAATTGATCACAAGTCGCAGTTGCAAAAAAAACAAATTGTTCGAGCTACTCGGAAACCCGCTTTAACCTCGAACGCTTCACACCTGTATTCTTACCATTAGCGCCGAAATTCGCGCCTTTCACAACATTTCTCTTTCCGGTTTCCAAAGCGACGTTTATCTTAACCAGCGCGAATTATAACGCCCTTAAGAAGAGCGCGACCGCTTCGCTCGTCCGTCGGCTCTCTGTTTATGTGCCGATGAACCTTTACGAAACGCTCGTCGGCGCACACGCGGGAGCGATTCCTTGGCAGACTTTTCGTGAGGCGGTAAGACGACAGCAACATTGAGATGGAGACACCGTGATGAAATTGACCGTTGCAAAGAGCGTGCAGTTATTGACCCTGCTTCTCTGTGCGTGTTTGTTTTCGCCTGCGCAAGAAGGCAGTCGAGTCGCGTTCAGAATTCCCGAAAGCGATCTCATTCCCGAAGGCATTGCTTACGATTCATCCACCGGAATTTTTTACGTCGGCAGCACCTATCTTCGCAAAATCGTCAGCGTGAACAGAAAAGGCGTTGTGCGCAACTTCACCGCCGAAGCGCAGGACGGGCTGCGAGGCGTGCTGGGTGTAAAGGTTGATGCGCGACGAAGAATTCTCTGGGCGATCAGCAGCCACGCCGGATTGGGTATGCCCATTAAGGGTAACAGCCGCGATTGCATCGGCTGTTCGGAAATTTTTAAATACGATCTTAAATCCGGTGCGTTGATTAAGAAGTACACACTTGAAAACAAGCCGCGAGTTCACTTTCTTAACGATCTAGCGCTCAACTCCAATGGAGACGTTTACATTTCCGACACCATCGCAGGCGACGTTTATTTCATTTCGCGTCAAACAGACAAATTGGAAGTGCTCGCTAGTTTCGGACAGACTGCTTATCCTAACGGCTTGGATTTATCACCGAACGGAAGATTGCTTTTCGTGGCCATAGACGGTGGCGTTCAGACGATTGATCTCCAAAGCGGAAAAACTTCCTTCTGAAGTTTGCCGACGGAATTAAATTCGGCGGGACGGACGGATTATACTTTTACAAAAACAGCCTTATCGCCATTCAACCCGACGACGCGGGAAGAAAACTCATCCGCTATTTTCTAAACAAAGAGCTTAACACCGTCGTTGCCGCCGAAGTTATTGAAGCCGAACATTCGCTGTTGAATCAGCCGACCACAGGCGTCATCGTCGGAGATTTCTTTTACTACATCGCCAACAGTCAATTGCAATTCTTCAAAGGCATCTTTAAGCCGGACGGAACTTTTGAAAAGAGTAAATTATCCGAGCCTATCGTTTTAAGATTGCGTTTGTAAGTTTTACGTGTCGGCATAGAATCTCACTTGGAGTTTGGCTGATCATCCTCTGTTTCCGTAGCCCGTGCGACGGCGGCGACCGTATCTGAAAGATCGCTTTCCTCCGGCGCAATTTTTTCGCCATGATGTTTAGCTCCCGGCACGCCCTCCTCGGCCGCCGCAGCTTCAATCTCGGCGTTAATCTTGCCGCCAATCAGGATCGCCGCGCCGGTCAAGTAGAACCAGAGCATAAGGATAATAACCGCGCCGAGCGAGCCATAGGTCAAGCTATAGGAATCAAAATAACGAAGATAGACGCGAAACAGGAATGAGACGAGCAACCACAGGGCGACGCCGATGATTGAGCCGGGCGTGATCCAATACCATTTCTGATCGAGCAAGTTCGGCGAGAAGTAATAGATCAGCGCAAAGGCTAATAAGACGAAGGCGAGCACGAGCGGCACTTGCACGATGTTCCAGACGACGAGAAAGAGTCCGCCTTGATTGAAGTAGCCTGCGATTGCGCCTCCGACTTCGCCGCCGTAGAGCACGAGCGCGAGCGCCGAGATGATGAGCACCGAGAGCGCGATGGTGAGGCCGATGGCTGAAAGTCGCAGACGCCACCATGAACGTGATTCGCGCACGCCGTAAGCTCCATTGAGCGTGTCGCTAATCGCCACCATCCCATAGCTTGCCGCCCACAGCGCCGCGAAAATGCTGAACGACAACTTGCCGCCCGTCGCGTTTTTGTTGATCTCTTCCACCGTCGTGTAAATAAGCGCCGAAGCCGAGCGCGGAAGAACTCTGCTGAAATAGTTTAGCAAGCTTGTGCGCAACGCCGTTCCCCGCTCGGCGAAGTATCCGAGCATCGTCGTCAAGAACAGAAGTAGGGGAAAGAGCGCGAGCAAGAAATAATAAGAGAGCGCGGCCGTGCGCGTGAAGAGATCGCCTTCGTAAATCTCCAACCACACGTGCCGCGCCAACTCTTTCGGCGTCAACCCGCCCAATCTCCACCCTGACGCCATTTCGCTTGAACCTCCGAAGCGGTGCGCTGCAAACTTCTAAAAATTAACGAACTCGAACTTCGCGCGGAAAGTTCGGCCGGGGCTGTTATAGAATGTCCCGAAGTTTGGACTTGCAAGATTGTTCTGCACGTCGCGCGGATTAAAGTTGTTGGTAAGATTGAAAATCTTAAAACCGATGCGCACGCCGACCTTTTTACCTCTGTATGCAGCCGGAACGACCTTGAACGACGGCACAGGTATTTGCAATCCCTTCGACACTTGCAGATCAAGCGAGAAGAATTGCGGAAAGCGCCCGCCGCGATTGCGCCCGCCGACAAAGTTTCGATTCTCATCAATGATTGAATATGGAAACCCGCTTCGCCAATCAACGACCGGATATAGCGTCAGATCATAAGGCAGTCCGATGTCGCCTGTAAAAAGCAGACGATGCGGCGCGTCAAAGGGCAACAGCGAAAATTCGTTGGGGCGAATAACAGGATTGCGCGCGTTGCCGAAATAGGAATCAAAGTCGTTCAGATCGCCGGAAGCGCGCGAACGCACATAAGATAAATTCAAATTGCGACGCTCCTGCAATTGAAACTGCGTCGTGATTTCAAATTCACGATACCGCGATCTGCCTTTGTTACTTAGCAACAGAAGATTTTCATTGTTCGCTGTAAGGATCTGTTCGACGATGAAATCGCGGATCGTGCGTCGTTCGGAGTAACCTAAGCGAAGCAGAATCCGTTTCGTCAACTCACGATCTATTTGTATGTTTCCGGCGATGCTTCGCGGATTGCGAAATCTTCCGTTCTCAACCGCGTTGCGAAACAATCTAGGCGCGCCGAGCGGAGTCGCGCCGTCCGGTTGGAAGTCAGTGACGACGAGATTTTGACGCTGTTCAAAAGCGCCGACGCCGAGCGGAATCTTATCGTAGAAGAGTCCGATGCCGCCGCGCACGATTGTCCGCGCGTTTGCAAACGGCAGCACGACGAAGCCTGCGCGCGGCGCGATGTTGTTATTGCTTCCGATGCTATCGCGGTCGAATCTCACGCCGAGATCAAGCGTCAGGCGATTATTAACATTCCATTTGTCTTGCGCGAAGAGAGCAAGCTCGTTGCTGTTGCGATCAAGTCGCCCGTCGGCACTGAAAGCGATGAGCTGGCTCGTCGTAGCATCGCGGCGTAGGATGCGCACCGGATCGCTCGTGTCCGTGCCCTGAAAAGCCGTGCGACTAAAATTAACTCCGAGCCGGAGCGTGTGTTGTCCACGAAACTGCTGCGCGGGCAAATTGTAAATCTCTAATAATTCATAGCGGCGACTTTCGCGGTGTTGACGGTTGAAGAATCCGCCGAAGTTTCGTTCAGGCGCAA
>JACDAW010000173.1 GCA_013695245.1 Pyrinomonadaceae bacterium
TAGCGCGGGCGCGCGTCCGAAAGAATCGCATCGGGCGCGTAGTTCTCATAAAACGGCTCGAACAAGATGACTTCATCGCCGGGATCAACCGTCGCCATCATGGCAGCGATCATGCCTTCGGTAGAGCCGCACGTAACGGTGATTTCAGTTTCAGGGTCAACTTCTAATCCGAGATACCGTTTTGTCTTTTGCGCAATCGCTTGGCGAAAATCTCGTGCGCCCCAAGTGATCGCATATTGATTAACATCCGCGTTAATGGCTTCTATGGCAGCACGCTTAATGTCATCGGGCGCAGCGAAATCTGGAAAGCCTTGCGAGAGATTGACGGCTCCATATTTTAAGGCTTCGCGCGTCATTTCGCGGATCACCGATTCGGTAAAGAGACTTGCTTTGCGCGAGACGTGTGGATGTGATGAATATGTGGGCGACGTCATTATGTTTTAACTTTCGGGAAACGAAATGCGTAATGGAAGCGCGAGAAGAGATGTTCTCACGTCGAACAAGACCAGTGCAACGAAGAAGAATTGGCGCGTGCGTAAAGAGTTATTATGCGCGGCACGATTTTTACGGATTGGACTGTTGCTCTGCGGCTTGTTGGCGCAATTGGTCTAGAATCGAGCGGAGCGCGGAAGCGTAAGTTCCTTCAGGCGCGAGCTGCAAATATTTTTCATATGCGGCGACCGCTTCCTTGTACTTTTCCTGCTTCTCGTATGCCGCGCCGAGCAGTTGATAAAGCACGGGTTCGGTATCGGACAGTTGCGCAATGGCAGCGCGAAATTCTGCGGCCGCTTCTTCATACATACCTTTATCTTCATACACGCGCGCGAGTCCCGTATGCGCTTCAGGTTGGAAACCGCGCGCTTCACGAATGGAGCGGCGAAAAGATTCAATGGCGCGATCCGTGAAAGCCGCCTCGCGCAAGATGCGCCCTTCAACCGCCGACGCTTCCGGGTACAGAGCGCGATCACGCCGCGCCTGCGCAATTTGTTCGAGCGCTTCGTTTGTCTCGTTCAAGTCCAGCAGCACGCGCGCCAGTCCAACATGCGCGGCCGGAAAACGAGGTCGCTTTTCTAAAGCGCGACGATAAAGTTCGGCTGCCGCACGGCGCGTCTCTTCATCACGCGCACTCTCTCTCGCCGCTTCTGCTTGTTGAAAAAAGAGTTCGGCTTCGTTTGTCGTGCGCGCAAGCGCCACTTTGATGTTGCCGCGCTTTGTCGCAAGCAGCGTCAAGGTTTTCTCGCTGAATCCACTGGCGCGCACGCGCAAGGTGTGGCGTCCGGGCGCGATGTTTATGATTGTGAGTTTGCCCGCCGCATCCGTCACGCCGCGACGCACTTCATCGAGCCAAATGATGGCGCTAGCTTCAGTCTGCACGGTAATGGATTTATTAGAAGTTGACGCCACAGACTTATTTCTTCGCCGTTGCGCCAGAGCCGCAGGCGCGGCAGAGAAGGTCGCCGCAACAAAGATCCCCGCCGTGATAACGAGCATCACAAAACGGGGAAAGTATTTGAAAACTCTCTTGGTTGAATTCACCGGAAAACCTTTCTCGACGAGCCTTCAACTTGGCGCAACTTTATCTTAAACGAAAGTTAAAAATTCGCGCACGTTTACTCATCTTCGTCCTCCTCTGTGACGCGACGCGGGCGAACGATTGAAGTTGATGGCTGCACGACGGGCGCGCCGTTATTGTTCACATCTGTTGTTGGACGCACGGGACGTGTGCCGACTTCGGCGCGAAAGCGTCCTTCATCATCGTAGAGACGCTCATACTGCAACGTGTTGCGCACAACGCCTTGAACGTAGCCGCGCGTCTCTTTGAAAGGGATCGCTTCGGCCCATTCGTCAATTTCCAGAGGCAGCGTTGAGCGCCACTGAACGACGCGACCGGGGCCCGCGTTATAGGCTGCGGCGACGTATTCAATGCGTCCGAACTTGTCAAACTGATCGCGCATGTAACCCGTGCCGAGTTGAATGTTGAGGCGCGGCTCGTAGAGCGCGTCGGGCGTGATGGCGCGATCAATGCCGTACTTGCTTGCCACGCGCCGGCCTGTTTCAAGCAGAAGTTGCATTAAGCCATAAGCGTTCGCGCTTGAAAGCGCACGGGGAGTGAAGACTGTTTCTTGGCGGATCAGCCCGGCGACTTGATGCGGGTCTAGGC
>JACDAW010000331.1 GCA_013695245.1 Pyrinomonadaceae bacterium
ACTTTGAGCTTCGCCGGTTGCCCGACCGAAACGTCTCCGATCTCTGTTTCGTCAACGTTGACTTCGACGTTAATGGTTGACATATCGGCGATGGTCATCAAAGGCGTTGATTGAAAGTTGGCGGTGGCAAACTGCCCGACGCGCGCCGGGATGTCGGCGATCACGCCGCTTAGAGGCGAAAGCTGCGTCGCCTTTGAGGTCTGGCTCGCCGTGCCGCGCAAAACGGCTTGCGCTTGGTTAACGCGCGCTTCGCTCGACGCGACGCTTGAGCGTGCGCGCTCGACTCCGATGCGCGCATCGCGCACCGCCACGCGCTGTTGATTAACGCGCGCCGTCGCTTCCTGCACGCCGATGCGCGCCTGTTGCAGTTGCGCCTGCGAAGTGCGAAGCGAAACCTGTGCTTGCTCTACACGGTCGCGCGCCGCATCGAGCGTCGCGCGATTTTCCACTCCTGATTCGACAAGCTCCGTCGTGCGTCGCAGTTCGCGCTGCGCGGTGTTGACATCAACCTGCGCGCGGTCAACGTTCGTCTGCGCTGTGACAATGCCTTGCCGCGCGGCGGCGACCGCCGATTCCGCGACCGTCAAACCTTGCTGCGATTGCGAAACATTATTCTCGGCAGCGAGAACTTGCGTGCGTGCGTTCTGCACGTCGCTGTAAGCGGCTTGCACGGAGGCGGCTTGCGCCTCTTGGCTTGATTGCAGTTGCGACGGATCGAGGCGCACGAGCGGTTGTCCGCGCGTGACTTGATCGCCGGGGTTAACGTAAATCTGTTCGATGCGGCCGTTAACCTCGCTCGTCAGATTGATGAATTGAATCGGGCGCACCTCGCCGGAAGCCGTGACGGTTGAGCGCAGTTCGGGGCGCGTTTCAATTTTTACAGTCGTCACTTCCGGCGCGTCCGAGCGGCTGGCGAAGATGCTGATCACGACGATTAGCGCAAGCACGGCCGCGGCCGAGGCGCCGATAATGATTTTTCTTTTACGGCTCAGAGCCATGAGCTTTATTAATTCCTTTGATTCTTCAGGGGATCAAACGTTAAGCAAAAAGGCGAACGAACATGACCGCGCAAGTTTTGCAAGCGCACGTGGTCGGGGACAAGTATGCGCGGCCGCAGAATGCCAACAGTTGTTTTACGTCGAAACGGCGTTCGCGGTTTCAGCTTATGTTTTCTCAAATGAAAATACTCTATTTTGGCTTGAAGGTGAAATGAACAGTTGGTTGGCGTGAGGCTTTTTTCAGGGTACAATATCCGGCATGGTTTCTATCGAAGGGAAGTTCGCGCCGTAAGCTTTTAAGGGTCGCGGGCGATGAACGATAAGGCGCGCGCAGCCTGCGGATCAGGAAGTTAATTAAACGAGGGACGGACGGGCATGATCACCTGTGGAATGTGCCAGACGGAAAACATAGACGGTTCGCAGTATTGCGATGAGTGCGGCGCGTCGCTCGCGCAATCGTCGCCATCACGCAATAGCTTGATACGTTCGGTCGGTGACAAAGCGGAAGACGGGGACGCACGAGCAATAAGCGGTAATTCATCTAATAATCAATCTGGGAGTCAGTCCGCGTCAATCGCTGAGGTTGCGGTTCATCCGTTGCGCCCCGAAGTCTCCCCGGCGCAGGGCGCGCACGCTTTCGCTCATCCTTCAATGACGGCTTCCGATTCTTCGCGTGCGAAAAACTCACACGCGAAACTTGTGATTCTGCGCGGGCAATCTTCCGGCAAAGAATTTTTCATCAACGAAAACGAAGCGTTAATCGGACGTTGGGACGCCGATGGCGGTATCTTCCCCGACATTGACTTAGACACGGACGACCCGGACGCGAAAGTCTCACGCCGCCACGCGCGCGTCGTCCGGCGCGGCGAACAATACTTTATCGAAGATTTAGGTTCGACCAACGGCACATTCGTTAATCGCGGTCGCCGTCTGTTGCCCGGCGATCTGCAACCGTTGCGCGATGAGGACGAGATCATCGTCGGCAAAACTTTTCTGCGACTTTATTTGACGAAGTGACGAGACCGAAAGCGTCTGCGAAGTTAAAACGAGAAAGCGGTTCATTGAGTAACAAAGCTCACACGTGTCAACATTGCGCGGCGCAACTCGCGCCCGAAGATCGATTTTGCACCGCCTGCGGCGCAGTGCAAGCGCCGGAGGCTGTCTCCGAACAAATCGCAAGCGGTGGCGACAACAGCAGCAGCAGTAATGCGGACGCGCTCAGCGCCGCGTCGTCTGAAAAACTTTTTGACGGAACATCCGCCCCGGCGGCCGTCGAGCCTTTAGAGTTTCAAGCAACTCTGATCGGCTCGCCAGAAGATTTACCCGAAGCGCAGCCCGCGCCTGCGCCCGACCACGCCGCACCCGCAGAGAGGGAGCCGCAAAGCGAAGCTGAAGTTAAACCTAAAGCTGAATCTCGCACGGGCGCTCACCGCGCGGGCACCTCAGCCGCCAACGCCACTTCGACCGGAGGGCGCGCCTCTTCCAACAAGCCGCTCGATGCGAGCACGCTTCTCAACGGTCGTTACGAGATCGCAAGGCGCATCGGCGGCGGTGGCATGGGCGCGGTCTATCTCGCCAAAGATCGCAACTTAGGCGACGCGCCGCGCGCCGTCAAAGAGATGATTCAATCGCAACTTGACGAGGCGCAACACGAAAAGGCCATCGCCGATTTTAAACGCGAATCAATGCTGCTCGCCGAGCTTGAACATCCCTCGATCCCGACGATCTACGATTACTTCTACGACGACGCGGCGGCGCGCTTCTATCTCGTGATGAAATTCATCTCCGGCGGCGACTTTCTCGCGCGCCTGCGTAGCGCCCCGCACGGACGCATTGATGAGAAAACCGTCACGCAGTGGTCGGTGCAAATAGCCGACGTGCTCGATTATCTGCACCGGCGTCCGCAGCCGATCATCTACCGCGATCTCAAACCGGCGAACCTGATGATCGACGGCATTTCAGGCCGCGTGATGCTGATTGATTTCGGTATCGCGCGCTGGGTAACGACGCAGGAGAAGGGCGTCACGGCCGTCGGCACGATGGGTTACGCGCCGCCGGAACTTTTTAGCGGCAAGGTCGAACCGCGCTCCGATCTCTACTCGTTAGGCGCGACGATCTTTCATCTGCTGACAGGTTCCGACCCTCAGGAAAACCCGTTGCTCATCTTCGATTTTACGAAGAATCCAGCGCCGCGACAGATCAACCCAGCGATCTCGACGGAGATGGAGCGCATACTGATGCGCACGGTTGAATATAAAGCCGAAGATCGCTTTCGCTCGGCCGCCGAACTACGCGACGCGCTCGCTGCGCACTTACACAACCTCGAATCCGGTCAAGTCTCTTACGGCGAAGTGCCTGCCGAACGCGCAGGCGAACGCACGGTGGCGATGGAGATGGTCTTCTGCGGTTTCTGCGGCGGGCGCATCGCGGCCGACGATCTCTTTTGCGCGCACTGCGGAGCGAGGCAGCCGTTAGCCGCCGCTTCCGCCGCCCTGCGCCAATCGCGCGCCACGGCGCGGCTCGTGATCGCGGGAACGACGGAACTCGCCGACTCTTATCAATTGCACAAGGACAGCAACCTTGTCGGCAGAAGCGATCCGCATTCAAACATCTTCCCCGAAATTGATCTCTCTAAGTTCGATCCGAACACGAAGGTGTCGCGCCGTCATGCGCGCATCTGGCGCGAAGGTGATGCGTTTCTCATTGAAGACCTCGAATCGGTTAATGGCACGGTCGTTAACGACTCTGTCCGTCTCGCGCCGCACCAGCCGCGCGTGCTTGAAAGCGGCGACCGTCTGCGGCTCGGCGAAACGACTCTGCACTTTTTAGTCGGATAAGCGAGGAAGCTTTTTGTTTTTAATCGTTCGAGGATGACAACTAATAGGCAAGCATGGAACAAGCTTCGGTCGCAGGAGCGCGCGTGCGCATTTCAACCGCCGAGTCGCGCCCGGAATATATGCCCGCGCCGTTTGCTTTGCGATGCGGCGCGTTGCTTATTGATTATTCGTTGGCGATGGGGTTGCTCGCTTTCGCCACGCTCGTTACGCGAATGTTCGGGCGCAGCACGCGCTCTTCCGGCGATGCAGTTGAGACAATCGGATACTTGCTTGCCGGAGTGATAGTTGTGCTGAACTTCATTGCGCTTCCGGCGTTTACCGGGCAAACTTGTGGAAAGTGGGCGACGGGCTTGCGCATCCGGCGCGTGAACGGAGAAGCGCTCGGAATTGTTCGCACGCTGGTGCGCCATACAATCGGGTATGCGCTTTCGCTCTTCGTATTCGGCTTAGGATTTCTCCTCGCAATTTTCGACCGCGAAGGGCGCGCGCTTCACGACCGCATCGCGGGTACCATTGTCGTGGAAGACACTGCTCGAACGCGCGGCAACAGAGGATGATCTTTAGTCAAAGAGTTCGTTAGATGACAACCAAGATTTGCCCAAACTGTGGAACGCCCACCGGGATGGAAGCCCGCTTTTGCCGCTCCTGCGGCGCGTCTCTAAGAAACACCGGCGCAGAGGAAAATTCCGCCTCGCCATTGGCATCAACCATCCCGCTTACCGATCAAGGACGCGCGACCGAGAACATCAACGCCGCCGCTCCACAGGGACGCGCGCCTGAAACCGCCAAAGTTCAAACCGGCGAGCTTGATAACTTGCTGAGCGCAGAGCGCAGCAACGACGGACAGTCGAAAGTTCAACCGACGCAGGAAGCGTTTGACCCGCCATTTGATTCTGAAGCGACGCTCGTTCGTGAATCGCCCGCCGTGCCCGCCACCTCCGCGCTTTCGACGCCCGACCACCGCATGGGCGTTCCCGTTAATTATGCGCAGACGATTCCGTCCTTCGGCGCTCAAGATGGATCGGCAACTACATCCCTTCATCAGCTTGAACAGCAGGCGACAGCGACAGCGCAGCCAAACGCTGTCGTGCAACAAAAGAAGGCGGAGAATCGCGGTGGACGGTGGTGGCAATGGGCGATAGTCGGCGCGTCGCTGATCGTCGCGGCGGCGGCGATCTTTTTAGTCGCGCGTTCCTTAAGCAGTTCTGCATCATCAAACTCAAACGCCCCGCAGGTTGATGTGGGCGAGCGCCCACTGACAATCAGCGAGAGGCTCACGGAAGCCGAGCGACTGCTCGCTGCGGGCGACGTGGAATCGGCGATCAAAGCACTGCGCGAAGCAGTGGCGCTTGATCCGGCGAATGCGGAAGCGCGTCGGCTGCTCGGAGATGCGTTGCTGCAAAACGGTAAGCGCACGGAAGCGATTGAGGAATACCGACAGGCAGCCCTAAACGATCCGCAGAATAAAGCGGTGTGGGCGAAACTCGCCTCCGCGCAGTTTGCCGAAGGACTCTATGCGGAAGCGGCCGAAAGCT
>JACDAW010000183.1 GCA_013695245.1 Pyrinomonadaceae bacterium
GTCGTGCGCTTTGCCGAAGAGATGAAATTGCGCCCCATCATTTTAGGCGGCAATGATGCTTGGAAGGCCGCGCAGTTTTTGAAAGAGAAGAATGTGCCTGTGATCTTAACGGGCATACTCGATCTTCCTTCGCGCGAAGATGACGCTTACGACTTGCTCTTTGAGAACGCCGCGAAGTTGCAAGCGGCGGGCGTTCGCTTCTGCATCTCGACGGGCGATACGGGCGCGCACGTGCGCGATCTTCCTTACCATGCTGGAATGGCCGCCGCCTTCGGATTGCCGCGCGCCGAAGCCTTAAAAGCCGTGACGCTCTACCCGGCGCAGATCATGGGACTCGCCGACCGCATGGGCGCAATCGAAGCGGGCAAAGTCGCCAACCTCTTCATCACCGATGGCGATCCGCTCGACGCGCGCACAAACGTTCGCTACCTCTTTATCGGCGGCCGCCAGATTCCGCTCACCAACCGCCACACGGAACTCTACGAGCAATTTAAAAATAGACGATAGTAATAAGGCAAAAGTAAAAAGGCAAAAGTGCGGGATTAAGGAACATTCTTTCCTCTTCACTTTTGCCTTATTACTTTTACCTTGCTCTAAGCGGGTACGATCAACTTCGAGGGCGGAAGCATCGCCGGTTTACCTCGATGTTGCCAACAGCGACCCGTCCCGCGCACGCGGCGTTGACATGGCGTGCCTTTCTGCGTGCGCGCACCGCAGAGCGAAACCGTCTCGTTCGGATCGGTTGGTGTCTCGCCGGACGTAACATTTGATACGAAGGGAGTCGGGCGTGGTTCGGAAGTTGAAGCAGAATTATCGTTCGCTGAATTGCTTGATGCTTGTGGAGAATGGTTGTTCGATGCGACGGGCATTGCTGCAAACTTTCCGCGCTCGACAATAAGCGGCGGAGCGGCAGGGCGTCCCGCGCGGCCGAAGAGGAATCCAGCGCCGAGAAGCGCAAAAGTCGTCAGCGTGAGCCATACAAAAATCGTTTTACGAAATCGCTTTTCACACACGGGGCAAAACCTGCGACTCGTCCACAAACGCCACCGCGTGCGTTCGATGTGTGCGCCGCATTCGGCGCAGAAGTTCGGGCGATACATCGTTGTGAGGAACTCCGGTGAAGAATCAAGTTGTGTTTTGCTTTTGTTTCACGCGTGGGATAAGTTGCAAAAGCGAAACACATGTGCTATCTTATCATCGTTTCAAGAGCAAGAGGAAAGTCGGTCGCGCTTCGCGTTATCACAGTCCATGCGTTTAAGGCTTTACTGCAATCGTTACGGGCATTTCAAAGACGCATTGGTCTGTTCAGTTAGTTGCGCTTACCGCACGCGCTGCGGGGATTTCGCCCTTTTTTACGACGACAACCGGGCGGAGACCGATGCGCTTGTCGAAGATTATTTGGAGCGGCAGCGAAGCGGCGAGCGTGCTGCCAGCGCGTTAAGCGCGGCGGCGGTAAACACGAATTCGCTGGTTCGATTGGAGGTTAAAAGAGAGATGGCTGAAGCGGCATACATTTGGATCGGTGCGGACGACCGCGCGGAGTTGATCGAGACGGAAGAGGTGTTACGTCGCGCGGAGCGCGGCGCGAAGGCGAAGCACATTTACAGAGTCGCGCAAGAGATGGAACTACGCTATCAACTCGTGCCGCGCAAACGCATCGAGAAGGCGCGACGGGCGGCAGACGTTGAAGCCGAGCGCGCTGCGGCGCGGCGTTCGCGCTTGCGCCCCGTGCCTGTAGTGGCGACGGAGAAGAGCGTTGCTGTAACCTCCCTTTCAAATGAGAGTCCAGCCGCTGTTTCGTCATCAACGACGGCCGCACCGCGCCGCCGTGTGCGTGCGCGTTCAACGAAAATCGCGGGCGGAAGATAAGTTTCAAACGAAAATAAAATAAGCGCGCATCGTTCGAGAGCTTCGGATGATGCGCGCTTTTGGTTTATTGATGTAGATGCTCTCAAAGGTTGCCGAAAGTGGTCAGCAGAGACGTTTTGCATGTAAGATGTTAGAGCTTCGCGGCGCGAAGGATAGCTTTAATCGCCGATGATTTTTATTTGCGTCTAAGCAACCGCTTTTTCATTCGCAGCACCAAAATGAAAATCTACGCATTCGCCGCAACAACACGCAAAATGCCCGACGAACGCGAAGCTTATAATCTCTTTCGAGCGAAGTATTACGTTATTATGTCTTCAGCAGTTTCCGTTAGTCATTCGCATTCGGGAATACGAAAAGTCATCTGCCAACGCTTTCAAGCAATCAAACAAGTAAATCTTTTTCGCGCCCCTTCAGTTCACAAAGTCACTTACATCGTTCTGCTTTTCGTTTTGTGCGCGAACACAAATGCGGTTTATGCGCAAGGTAATCAAGACGATGATGTGGTGAGAGTCGAATCGAATCTTGTTCAGCTCAACGTCGGCGTCGTTGACCGCAAAGGCAATGCGGTGACTGATCTTTCGACGAATGACTTCGTTGTTTATGAAGATGGCGTGCGGCAAACGATTACGAGTTTTGAACCGGCGGCGACGCCCTTCAGTCTTGTGCTGCTGCTTGACCTGTCAGGTTCGACCTTAAATTTTCGCACAACGCTTAAGCAAGCGGCCTTACGATTCATTGACGCGCTCTCGCCCGAAGATCGCGTAGCTGTGATCGCCTTCGATGAGAAAGCTCAAACGCTCGCGGATTTCACGGTTGATCGTCGCAAGATCGCCTATGCGATTGACCGCGCCGAAGGGCGCAAGCCGACGACCGAGTTTTACAAAGCGCTGCGCTACTCGCTCGATCAACTCAAACGCGAAGGCAAACGTCGCAAAGCCATCGTCGTGATGACTGACGGGATTGATACCAACTTGCGCAAAGCCGACACCGCGCTTCTCGCGGGCGCGACCACCAATGAAGAAGCTCTCGCTGCGATTAAGCCTGAAGCAAATTCAGCCTTGAACGGCGTGTTAGATATGGCGGATCGCCTCGGCGCAACGATCTATCCGCTTCAATTGCCTTCCGCCGATGTGAAACGACTTCCGTTGCCGTCGCCGCAATTGATCGGCATTTACAGTTCGGCCAATAAGCGTCTCGAAACATTGGCTAACAGAACGGGCGGACGCCTGCACGCGATTAATCGTCTGGAAGACATGGGACGACTCTACGCCGAAGTCGCCGCCGATATGCGCACGCTCTACACGATCAGTTATCAACCGGGCGGCAGCCGTCCGCGCGACGGACGTTGGCGCGCGATCAAGATCGAAGTCAAACGAACCGAACTCCTCGCGCGCACACGTGAAGGTTATTACGCGCGTTA
>JACDAW010000199.1 GCA_013695245.1 Pyrinomonadaceae bacterium
TCGCCGGAAAAGGCTCGATCCAATTCGCTCATCGAAGCGTAGGTGAAAGTTGTCGTCGCATAAAGCGGCGTTGCGACAGGGTCGCCGACGGGTTTTGCGCCCCGCTCGCCTGCGTGAACGAGCAATGTTTCCATGCCGCGTTTTGGCTTTTCAGAATCCATATTCTCTTTGAGTTTCTAAGTTTACACCAAATCTAACCGTGCGGCGGAAGAAGTTTCCACTTCGTTTACACCAAATCGTGCGAAGCTTCCATCTTCTTGCGCACATGGTTTATCACAAACTCTTGCAGTCCCATCATGCCATCAACATAAACGCCGCAACTAAGCCCGAAATACCCTGAATACTACTTTCACATTGCTCTTGTCGCTTGTGGCACACTCGTTGCCTATCTTCGTGCGTGGTCGCAACCGCGTCGTTCTCTTCGATAAATTTTGAACTTAACGACGCAGCCGCGATTGGAGGTTTAGAAAATGATTCATAAACAACGTCATCAACTACAACGCCTTTTCAGCATCTTTATTGCTCTTGCCATTATTGCCGCCGCCGTTCTTCCGGCAGCAGCCCAAACTCGTCGCCGCACGCGACGCGCTACGCCGCGACTCGGCACTTATTCGCGCCAAGCGCGCACGGCCGTTGCGCCGCGCAGCTATTCCGTCAATACGGATCAAACGATTCGCGTGCGAATGAACGATCAACTTAGTTCGCAGACGGCGCGCATCGGGCAACGTTTTACGACGCGAGTCGTCGAGCCGGTTTACGCAAGCGGCGGAGTTGAAGTTATCCCGGCGGGCAGCACGATCACGGGTCGCGTGACAAACGTGCAACGCGCCGAACGCCGCAGCAAAGCGGGCACGATGACTGTGCAATTCGTTTCGCTGCAAACGCCGAACGGCAGGTCTTATCCGATTAACGGGTCGCTCACGGACGTGTCAGGTGAAACCGTTGAATATGACAACGAAGGTCAAGTGAAGGGTCGCTCTTCGACAAAACGTAACGCGATTTTCATCGGCGGCGGCGCAGGCACGGGCGCGTTGATCGGCGCCATCGCGGGTGGCGGCAAAGGCGCAGGTATCGGAGCTGCGGTTGGCGCGGGGCTTGGTGTTGCCGGAGCGTTCTTCTCACGCGGTCAAGAAGCAGTTGTTAAACCCGGCACGGAGTTTGGCGTGATTCTCAACCGCGCGGTCTATCTGCCGCAGTACAGATAAAGTTTACACAAGATCGGTAATCTGCATGGATTGCCGGTGCAGAGGAAGCCCGCTCGTGAAGGGGAGAGCGCGGGCGGGTTTCCGAAAAAATTTGACGAGATCGGTCGTTCCTGTCAAGACGTAAGTGAGCGACCGTAAACAAGAAGTCCGTCTGCGAAGGGGAGAGCGCAGGCGGGCTTCTTAATTTTTGTGTGATGACATTAAAGCTTTAGGCGAGCCTTGCTTATTTCGCTTTAACCCTTTGACGCATGTTTAGCAGATTCCTCGCGGCGGTAAAGAACTTTACCGGCCACAATCGTGGCAACGGGTGCGCCGCGAAAAGTCCAATCGTGAAACGGCGAGTTGCGGCTTTTTGATTTAGATCGCGCAACATCAAACGTCCATACGAGTTCGGGATCGAGAATCGTCACGTCGCCCCACGCGCCCGCGCGCAACGTGCCGCGATCTTTAAGGTTGAAAATCTTCGCCGGATTCGTCGAACATAATTCCACCAATCTTTCTAATCCGATAACGCCGCGATGCACGAGGCGATCAAGCGCGAGGCCGACGGCTGTTTCAAGTCCCGTGATGCCAAACGGCGCGTTATCATATTCGAGAGCTTTCTCGTCACTGTGGTGCGGCGCGTGATCTGTCGCAATCGCATCAATCGTTCCGTCGCTTAGAGCTTCGAGAATCGCTTCGAGATGATCCGTGCTACGCAACGGCGGATTCATTTTCGTGTTCGTGTCGTATTCTTCAACGGCCGCGTCCGTCAACGTCCAATGATGCGGCGTTACTTCACACGTCACATTGATTCCTCGTCGCTTCGCTTTTCGCACCGCATCCAACGCGCCTTTCGTCGAGACATGCGCAAGATGCACACGCGCTCCCGTTACTTCCGCCAACGCGCAATCGCGCATCGCATCCGCTTCTTCGGCGAGCGCCGGGATGCCGCGAAGTCCCAACCTGAGCGACCAAAGCCCTTCGTGCATCACACCGCCTGCCGCAAGTGTCCGGTCTTCGCAGTGGTCAACAACAGTTAAATCAAATCCGCGCGCATATTCCATCGCCCTTCGCATCACGCCCGCCGACGATACAGGCCGCCCATCGTCCGACACGGCAACGATTCCCGCCTTTTTCATCTCGCCCATCTCCGCCAACTCCGCCCCTTGCGATCCGCGCGTGATCGCCCCGACCGGAAATACGTTCGCCAACTTTGCGCGTTCGGCTTGCTCGATGATAAAACGCGTCACAGCCGCATTATCGTTGACAGGATCGGTGTTCGGCATCGCGCACACGCTTGTCCATCCGCCCGCCACGGCCGCCCGCGCGCCCGTCTCAATCGTCTCCTTGTATTCCTGTCCGGGTTCGCGCAAGTGAACGTGAAGATCGATGAAGCCCGGCGCAACAACGAGTCCGGTAGCGTCGAAAACTTCCGTCCCTTCCGGCGTGCCATCACTGCGGTCGGGCAATGCCGTTATGCGCCCATCCTCGATCAAAAGATTTTTCCCGGCGTTGATCCCTTGCGTCGGATCAACAAGGTAACCGTTAGCGATCAATAACTTTGCCATATCATCTTCATCTAAGATTTTTGTCGAAGAAACCTAATACACGCTCTTCATACTCTTCTGTCGAAAACCGATGTAAGTCAACATGCGTTGCGC
>JACDAW010000224.1 GCA_013695245.1 Pyrinomonadaceae bacterium
GGCACGCACTACATCAATCATTCCTGCGAGCCAAACAGCTTTATGAGAATCGCGCGCGGCCGCATCATCTTCAAGGCCTTGCGCGACATCCATCCCGGCGAAGAGATCACGATTGACTACGTGCAAACGTATCACTCGAACAAAAAGCGTTGTCGCTGCGGCGCAACTTTATGCCGGATGACAATCAATAAGGTTACAGCTTGAACGTTGCATCTTATCAGGGATGAAATTATTGACATGAAATTAAGAGGTAGTGTTGCTTCCTACAATCTCGGCAGCGTAAAACTAAACTTCGAGCCGCGCCCGAATTCGGATTCGAGCGCGACTTGCCCGCCGTGTTGCTCGACGACTTCACGCACGAAAGAGAGTCCCAAGCCCGTTGATTCCTCGTCCTTTTCGCGCCCGCCACCCGCCACGCGGTAGAATTTCTCCCACACTTTATCAATTGATTCCGACGGCACGCCGTAGCCGCGATCTTCGACCGAGATGCGCACGGCTTCGGCTTCCAACTCGGCGGCGACGGTCACGGTCGTGCGTTCGGGACTGTAGCGGATCGCATTATCCACAAGATTTGAGACGCACTGCGTGATCATGCCGCGATCACCGATGACGGGTGGGAGCTTCGCGTCCGTCTTCTCGATGAGGCGGATGCGTTTCTTCTTCGCCGTTGATTGATAATTAGTAATGGTATCGCGCACCACATCGTCAAGGCTCAAGGTGGTTTTCAGCACTTCTTGTCGATCACCTTGCTCTAGTTTGGTGACGGCGAGAAAAGTATTAACCATGCGCGACAGACGCTGTGATTCATTGCAAATGATCGTTAAAAATTCGCGCGCGTCGGCGGGAAGGCTTTCGTCCATGGCGAGGATTTCAGCGAAACCGTTAATGGATGTGATCGGCGTGCGGAGCTCGTGCGACATCAGCGAAACCATGTCGCTGCGTATCTTGTCGTTCTCTTTTTCGCGCGATACATCTTCGACAGTGACGGCGAGACAGAGCGGCTGCGCCGGAGTTTTGCTGTCAGCATTCTTATCTTCGGAGGCGAGCGCGATGCGCAGCTTGAAGGTCGTGTTACGCTCGGCGAAATAGAGTTCGCGCTCGTAAGCCTCGCCCGTTTGCAGCACGCGGCGGACGGCGATTGAAGGTTTATCAAAGACGCCCGTGCGGAAACTATCTAGCAGCTCGAAAAGGTCAAGCTTGCCCGCCATCTCCGCCGACACATTCGCAAACTTCAACATCTGCCCATTAAGGTAAGCCATTGTGCCGTCGAGATAAACGATGGCGTAAGCCGTCGAGCTTTCGGCGAGCACGCGCGGCGCAAAGCTCTGCTCCGTGAGCAAACCACTGACAACGCCGAAGGAACGCAGGCGTTGCTTCGCCTTTCTGATCGAGATGAGCGCAGGAAACTCTCTTGCTTGTGTCATACGTTTCCGCGCATCGTCGCGCTGAAGATCGCGCGCGAGCTGCGAACCGACGGCCGCGAGCAGCGCGCGGTCGCCGTCTTCAAAGCCTTCGCGTAATCGCATGAGCAACGCCCCCGCCGCACGCCCTTCGTGCATCAACGGCAAGGCGAGCGTTTGGGCTTGCGATGCGTCGCCGCTGTTACTCACGTTTTTCACTTCACGCGGCGCTGGCAAGGCAATCATTTCACGGCTCTTGATCGCTTCTTCACACATCTTGATACCTGCGCGCCAAGCCGTGTTGCGCATCGCCTCAGAGGTCACACCCGCCCCTTCGTCGGCGCGTAGTCGCGCGGCCGGAGAGAGCGCACCGCCCGCGTCGCACTCAAACAAAACTGCTTCGTCAAGCGCGAGCACCGTCTCAAGCAATTTGAGTCCGCCCGCCAAGCGCGCCCGCGCCTCAGCACCTTCAAGCGCCGAATTACGCGCCGCGCTCCCATATATGTTTTTCGTCAATTCTCGGTCAACGTTCCACAAACACCACACCTGCACCGTAGCGAAAGAAACAAGCATCGCCACGGCAACGGGCGCAAAAAGAGTGTCGATTCCCATTACGCGAGATGCGACGAGGCTCAACGCGCACAGTACAATCAACGTGCCTGCGATAAGCGGCATCGCGCGCCGCGCTCCGATGCGGCCAACCGTCATACCTACGATTAAACTCGATGCAAAGATAAGCAGAAGAGAAGTAATGATAGACGGCGCGATTGCTCCAACATCACCTGTGCCGCTTTTTAGCACGAACACTTTTTGTAACGAATCAAGCACGCCCGCATACCACAGCGCGGCGATTAAAGACGCGGCAAGAAAGGACAAAGCGGCAGAGACAAAAAATGACTTTGAAGGAAGAAGCGACATGATTCGGAGATAATGTAAAGAAAGGAAAAACAGGTGAGGTAAAGTAATTAAAAGCTCAGGCGAATTGCCATCCCTTTACATTATTACCGAAAAGCAGAGCATCGCGCAAGATTTATCTATTTCAACACTTATAGAAACTTTGAAGAAGACCGCGTTCTCAGCAAGTAAGGTCACAGGCTACGAATTGCAAAGAGCCTTAAGCAGCGCCGCCTCTTCGTCCTCCGCCACTGTGCGCAGATCAATCACCACTGCGTCGTTAATAAGACGCGCGACAACGGGCGGACGATTCTCCTGTCGCAGCTTCTGCTCAAGACGATTCGCGGAAAGTTTGTGGTGAGTAAGACGAATGAGCGCCGTGGACGGATGCGTCGTCGGCGCTGAGCCGCCGCCGATGGCCGACGCGCCCGTGATGATCTCACACTCATATTCGCTTGACCAACCGCGCAGTTGTTCGACGAAGTTAAAGGCGCGGCGTTCGAGCTGATCATAAGTTTGAGCGATCATATTCAGCACGGGAATTTCACTCTGCGCCGTTCCGCGTCGGTAAGCTTCAAGCGTGGCTTCGAGCGCGGCGAGTGCAAGTTTATCGAGACGCAGGGCGCGCGCGAGCGGATGGCGACGCAGCAGGTTGATATATTTTTCGCGCCCGACGATTAATCCCGCTTGCGCGCCGCCGAGCAGTTTGTCACCGCTAAAGGAAACGATGTCAACGTTTTGCCGGAGCGATTTGGGGATCACGGGTTCGCCTTCCAGCCCGCACTCAGGGAAGTCGAGGAGCAAACCCGATCCGGCGTCTTGATAAAGTGGCAAATTATGATCGTGAGCGAGTCGGGCAAGCTCCGCGAGGTCAGGCGCGTGTGTGAAGCCAATGATGCGGTAGTTTGATGGATGAACACGTAGGATCAAGCGCGTGTGCTCATTGATCGCTTTTTCGTAATCGCTTAAGCGCGTGCGATTCGTGGTTCCAACTTCGATCATCGTTGTGCCGGATTGCGCCATCACGTCGGGCACGCGGAAGTCGCCACCGATCTCGACGAGTTCACCGCGCGAAATAATCGTCTCGCCATCACGCGCTAAAGCTGCAAGCACGAGGAGCGCGGCGGCCGCGCAGTTGTTCACGGCAAACGCGGCTTCGGCTCCGGTGAGTTCCGCAAGTAAGGTTTCGACGCGCGCGCCGCGCCGTCCGCGTTCGCCTTTCTCCGCGTCGTATTCAAGCGTGCAGTAGCCAGCCGCTTCGTCTGCGACGGCGCGCCGCGCATCAAGAGATAGAGGCGCGCGTCCCAAGTTAGTGTGAAGCACAACGCCGGTCGCATTGATAACGCGCCGTAGTGAGAGATCGCGCTCGCGCGCAACTTGTTGTTGAAGCCGCCGCGCCGCTTCTTCGAGCACTCTTTCGCGCCCTGAGTTTTCTATACCGGAAGAGTTCGCTTCAAGTTCAGCGCGCATCTCATCCAACACGCGGCGCGCAAGCTGCGTGAGACGCTCCCGCCCCGCCTGCCCGCGCAACTTCGACGCCGCTTCGGTGCGCAATAACTTATCAACGGAAGGCAGCAATCGTAAGGCGCTTTCGCCCGCGATCTTCTTTGTCGCGCTCATGGCTCGTAGCTTAACACGAACCCGTTCGTGCGGCTCGTGTGTTTGAGATAAGTGTTGACACTGCGGCGCGCGCGCCTCTAGACTCAAAAACAGGTGCGCTGTATGCGACTTTGTCGCGCGCCGCAAGAGGAGCAAGGAAAAGTAAATGGTGTTTCGTGACGGCAAACTGGCGACGCGCGCCGCTAAACAGAGACAGGTACAAACGCGCGATAATCAACCGACGATTGATGAGCGACTCACACGTCTTGAAGAAGACATCCGCCGCTTAAAAGTCGAGTTCGATATTTACTTTAACGGCGCGGCGAAGCGCCCGCCTTACGACACGAAGAGCCGCGTCGAAAGCACAATCAAACGTCTTGCCGATGAGCGTAGTATCAGCTTCGCGCAACGTTATCAATACAATTCATTGGTTGCGCGCTACACATCGTTCCACGAGCTTTGGCGACGCAGCGTTCAGAGCCGCGAGGAAGGATATGACAAAGCAGCCTCCGCGCGTAGCAATCACTTGCACAGGAACGATGAGAAAAACTCAAAAGCTCCGCGCGAAACTTTTGTATGCGTCGATGCCCATACGGACGTTGAGACCGTGAAGAGTTTGTATAATGCGCTCGTCGAAGCAAAACGCGCTTGCGGTGAACCGACGGATGATTTCTCGTTCCCGCGCTTTCACCATCTTGTCGCGCAAAAGACCGACGCATTGAAGCAGAGTTTGAAATGTGAGCGCGTCCAATTTTCCGTCTCGGTCGAAGACGGGCACGTGCAATTTAAAGCCAAAGGTGATGAGTGAAGAAATTCGGATAGAAGATTGAAAGAGAAACGGGGCGATCTACCAATTGGTAAATCGCCCCGCTTCTTTTTACAGTTCGCCTCTTGCGTATTTGAGGCTTTTTAACTCGCTTGCCGGTTTGCCGTCCGCGAACCGGAAGCAGTCAGAGTGGCTCACCTTGGCGGCCTTTAAAGGAACTAGGCGGGCTTGGTGACGTTTTCCGCTTGCGGCCCCTTCGGCCCTTGCGTCACTTCAAACTCAACCATCTGTCCTTGTTCAAGCGTCTTAAAGCCGTCGCCTTGAATGGCGCTGTAGTGAACGAAGATGTCGCTTGATCCGGGCTGTTCGATGAAGCCGTAGCCCTTCGCGTTGTAGAACCACTTGACCGTACCGGTAATTTTAGACATTGCTAACTGATCCTCCTACTAAATTTCAGTAACACCTTTAAGCGGACGGAAAAAGCGAAACCCACTTTTCCGCGCTGGCAAGTTAACGTTTGCAAAAGCCTTCGCCTTTGAGCAAGCAAAGGCGAGGTTTCTCATGCAAACAACAAAAAGCCCGCACGCGATAAAGAAGCTCTCGTAATTAAAGAGCAACTCGGATCGCTTACGGACTCACGGGGGAACTACACAAACTCATTGCGGTAATGCTAAAGCTCACACCTGAAGGGGAGATTCTTTAATTATGCTTCAAGCGACCGCGCATACTAAGCGAAAGCCGTTAAGCTGTCAAGCGAAAATATTTCGCGGTTTAGAACTTTTCCTTGAAAACTTCAATAGCTATGCGACGGCAGATAATCGCGTGGGTTCACAGGTGTGTCGCCTATGCGCACTTCGTAGTGCAGGTGCGGCCCCGTCGAGCGCCCCGTCGAGCCGACGCTTCCCACGCAGTCGCCGCGTTTAACTGTCTGTCCGGCGGAAACATCAATGCTTGAGAGATGCCCGTAGCGCGTCGTCAAATTGTTGCCGTGATCAACGACGACTAACTGCCCGTAACCATTCTGCACGCCCGCAAACGTAACGGTGCCGTTGCCCGCCGCAGCGACGCTCGTGCCCCACCCGGCGGCGACATCCTGTCCGGCGTGAAACTCTACAGCCGAATTGTCAAAAGGAGCACGGCGCATTCCAAAGCCATCGGTCAGATAACCTTCGACCGGCCAGATCGAAGGCACACGCGCCCGCTCCTCTAACGCGGATTCAACGCGGCGGAGTTGCTGTTCGAGGTTCGACGTTTGATTTTCAACTTCATTAAGCGATTTTGAATTTTCCGCCACAAACACGGGGCCGCCCCGACCGCGTTCGCGCGCCGAAGCTTCTCCGTCTTGCGCGTCCACGCCGGACATCTCGGCGAGGCGGCGCGAAGCGTTTTCAATCGCTTCAACGCGGGTCTTTAATACGTTTAACTGTTGGCGATGGCGTTCGTTTTCGCTGCGAAGATGGTTGTTTTCTCTGTCAACATCATTGTAAACGCCGTAGCAAACAAGGCAGAGAACAATCGCCCCGGCAAGCGTTAACGCTTTAGTCCAGAGGCTGTGTAAACCTACATAAAGGATGCGTGAACGCATTCTGAGAGGCAGTTGCGCGACGTGCGTAAGATTGAAATGATTGAAACGGTCGTCTCTAATCACGTGAGTGTCCTCCTTAAGACGCTTTCTGCGGCGCGCTTGAAAAAGAATGGCGCGAGCGAAAAACGCGAAAGGCACTGACCGCCGTAAGCGGGCGATAGAGTGCGAAGCTTAAACAGTCGAGTTAATTGCTAATGAAACCGCTTGTTGATTCGCAGCACAGGGAGCTACGCCTTACGAGTTTGAAACTCTAAAGCGAAGCCGTCGGGTTTTAGGCTGCGGAGGAGGCGCACACTATCACAGGAAAAAAGGTTTTGCAATCGGGCAGAGGAGCACGAAAAGGTGGGGAAAGACCTACGAAGAGTTCGCGTTTTAACTGTGTAAACTCTTCGCAAGACTACGTTGGTTAAGATTTATAGCTCTTCCATCTCGCGGCGACGGCGTTCGCGTCCGCGCAAGAAAGCCAGCACCATCACAAGAACGAGTCCGGCGAAAGCGACAAAAGTGGCCATCTTGATAACGAAGAGCAAAGCGCCGACGAGCGCAACGAGTTGTTTGAGGAGCGTGACGATCAGCATGATTAAAGTAACGATAGCGCCTAACCGTCCGAAGGTTTTGAAAAATCCTAACATCGTTTCTGTCCCCTTTACTGCTTATATGTGTTGCGCTTCATAGTGCGCGAAACGTTTGCTTTCAGCGTTCGTCATCATAGCAAAAGTCGAAACCTTTGACGAGCGTTTGGGCGCGCCGCGCGGCAAAAATTAAATTCAGTTAGCGCAACGGCTCGAACGGTTTTGCTGCCGCCGCTCCGCTCCGCGCCGAAATTTGCGTTACGAGATCACCGGAGCGAAACGTCGCCGGATTAAACTCACCCGTGTTGCCGCCCGTTGTAATTACGGAAGGCGGCGGACGGTTGCTATCAAACGGCGCCGCGCTCTGCTGCCTTCGCGCGGCGCGACCGCGAACGTAATCGTAGATTGTGTAGCCGCCGAGCAAAATTAAAGCGACGGGCAACAATTCGCGCACCGGAAGGCGGATGCCGAAAAGCGTGTGCAGCAGAAAGATCGTGCCGAGCGCGACAAGCATCACAGCCCACGCGAGCGGGTTGCCGTAAAGTCGTTGAGTGATTAGTTCGGATTCGGTTTCAGGCGCGAATCCGGCGCGAATGAGTTGCGCGCTGCGAAACGCATCAACGGCCGCAAAGAGATACGTGCCGAGAATGCCGAGCACGAAAAGCAGCAGCCCATCGGTAATGGTCGCCATCTGAAAGAATCCGGCGAAGATCGCGAAGTGGACGAAGGCTTTCGACGTCTGCCCGTTGTAAGCCGCGCCAAGTCCGGGAACGAGAAACGAAAGCAGCAAGGCGAAGAACGGCGAAGTCTTGCGTCCCGGCAAGGCTGAATTTGTTGACGCGCGCGCGTGCTGTTGTTGCAGGAGTTCAGCACCGGCGACGATGCAATCCTGACAAAAGGGAAAGCCGCGAATCCGGTGATCGCACGCCGGGCAGAGCGGACGCGCGCAAGTGTTGCAACGTATCACCGCCCGATTCGTCGTGTGGTATGCGCAATTCATTTTACTTCTCGTCAGTCACCCTTTGTTCGTTTAAAACTCGTTTCACTAAAACTTCACGTCTTCATACACGATAGCGATCACGCCGAGCGTTGTTTCTATTTCTTTTCCTGTTGTTGCGATGCTGGTTGAGCGTTTTCGTCTTTTTTATTGCTGTTCATTTCAGCTTCGCGCGGCGCGGTATTAACAAAGATTCGCCAATCGTCGGCGACGCGCTTGAGGTCGCCGGGAAGCGCCGAAGTCCCGCGCACGGCCGCGCCTGCGCCGCGCGCGTAAGTTTGCGCCGCGAGACGCAGACCCGTGCGGTACATGCCGCCGATTGAGCCGTCGTCTGAAAAAACTGTTGTACCGACGAGCGCGACGAAGAGAATCATCGTCGCAAAGGTGGCAAACTGCGGAGCAACGGCCGTGTCGAACGCATCGAGCCAGCCGCGCAGACGCGCTTTTGCGCGGGCAGCGAGGGGCGCGCGCATTTCGGCAGCGCGCGTTGTGCCGAGCGTTGCTTGCAGAATCTTCGCGTGGAGTCCTTCGGGTAAGGGAAGCGATTCTTCAAGCGACGAGTAGCACGCGCCGATTGAGCGCACAACCGCGCCGGGCAATTCCGTGCAACTAGCGCAGACGGCGGCGTGTCGTTCCCAACGATGGTAAAGATGTGCGGGCAAAAATCCGTCGAGGTAATCGGTCAGGCAGTCTTCAAATTCTTCACACGTCATGCCCAAAGCGGGCGCGGTGCGTTCGAGGATGCGCGCTTCGAGTTCGGCGGCCCTATGCGGCACATCTAACCCGTCGCTCGCTATGCGGCATTGGCTGATCGCGTTGCGAACCTCGCTCAACAGATCGTGACAGACGGGGCAGCGCAGAGCATGTTCGGCACATCCGCGCGCTTCTTCAGCCACGAGCGCGCCTTCCAAGTAATCCGTCAAACGATCATTAAATTCTACACACAGCATCAGTAACTCCCGTCCGTCCCCCTTGGTTCTAAATCTCAGCGAAGAATAATTAAGAACTCCTCTTTAGGACGCGCTCCTTTCATAGTTTTTGCTCGCAAGTTTTTCCTTACCAACTTACACATCGCTCATCGCCACGACGCGCATCCGACGCAGGATTTTCGCCAGCTCGATGCGTCCGCGATTGATGCGCGATTTCACCGTGCCTTCAGGTATTTGCAACAACTCGACGATCTCCGCATAACTCAGTTCTTCGATATCGCGCAAAATAACGCAGACGCGTAAGTCCGGCGGCAGCTTATCAATGCCTGCCTGCACCTGCGCGCTTAGTTCGCGCCGCTCGATCTCTTTCTGCGGCGAAAGACTCGCGGAAGAAAGATGATAAGTGTGATCGTCTAAATCCTCCGGGCGCGCATCGTGCGGCGTGCGCTGCCGCCTTCGGTAATCGTCAATAACGAGATTACGCGCAAGGCGCATCAGCCAATTCTGTAGATCGCCCTGCTTCGGCTCGTATTGATCGAGCGTGCGGTAGATGCGGACGAAAACTTCCTGCGTTAAATCCTCGGCCGCGTCGGCGCGCGATGTGAAGCGATAGGCGAGATTAAAGATGCGCCGCGAATAAGTCGAGACGATCTCTTCCCACGCCGCCCCGTCACCGGCGCGACAACGTCTGACC
>JACDAW010000236.1 GCA_013695245.1 Pyrinomonadaceae bacterium
GCGCCGCTCCCAGCGACGCACGATCTCGCCGAACGCATCCACGTCGCCCGCCAACGCCCGCTCCACGATCTGCTCGTCGCTCGTTTCAGCCGTCGCCATTCTCGTCACTTCCGCTCAGGCTGTGCCTGTTGTGCCCTTGAACGCACGGAAACCGACACCCACAAATCTTTAGACGCGCTCCAGACGCATTTGGACGAAAATATAACATGATGAAAAGCTCCGTCAGGGGCGAAATATAGTAGCCCACGGTGTGAGCCGTGGGATCAATCAGTAAATAAAACCGCGAAGCCCCTGCAAGGGGCAAAAGAAATTTTATGTGGAATGTCTTTCGCCCCTTCGGGGCTTATAATTCTGTATTGTGCATTCGTCCCTACGGCTGACGCCGTGGGCTACTGTCTATCGCCCCTGGCGGGGCTTTTGAGACAGTTAAACGTTGACACCGCCATCTTCAACTTCGTACTAAGAAATTGGCCTTTCTTAATGCGCGCAAGGCCACTCCAGAGTTTTCAATTTCTTGTCTCACTTCAAAATTTTCCTCACAAAAACTGCAACGCTTGATTCCGGCTCTCTTTTTATCATTCATGTTTGAACGTTTCCGGCGGGTGCGCCTGCTCTACATTGTGCTCGGGACTTTGCTGGTCGTCGGCCTCGTCCCGCTCGGTCTCGCGGGCTGGATGCTCTCGAATCGCAGCGCCGACGAACTGCGTTCAGTCGAAGGCCGCTATCAGGCGCAACTCGTGCAGGACAAGGCGCGGCAGATCGAACTCTACGGCCAACGCTATCGCGATGTCGTGACGGGACTCGCACGCGCCTTTGAACTCGCGGGCGGCGTGCGCGGGATGAGCGAACAGGGAAGCGACGGGCGTTTGCAGCGCATGTTGGGCGATGATCCGAATCTATTCGCGCTGGCGATCCTGCCCGTCGGCGGCGAACCACACGTTGCCTACAAGCCGGATGTGATCGGGCGCGAGGAGACGGATGAGCGCGTGGGCGAAGTGTTGGCGGGAATGTCGGGGAGCGGACTTAAGGTCGGGCGGCCGCGCTTGATTCGTTCGAGTCAGGAGATGAGTTTAACGGTCGCTGCGCCGGTGATGGGCGGCGAGGGCGGCACGGAAGTGGTCGCGGCGGTCGTCGGCATCATCTCCTTTAGCGATGTGGCGCGCGCGGTTCAACAGCCAACTTCTTCGCAGAGCGAACTCGAAATGCTCAACGCCGGGTTGCCCGTGATCTTCGTCGTTGACACGGACGGGCGCGCGGTCGCGCACCCTGATGCGCGCGTCGCTTTCTCCGAGCGTTCAATGACGGATTTTAAAGTTGTGCGCGATTGGATGGAGGCGGGTTCTCAGGTGCAATCGGCGCTCGCACCGTTTACGGTGAAGCGCGACGGGCACGACGTTGAGATGCTCGGCTCATATGCGACCGCCGAACTCGATAAAGATGCACGGCTCGGCGTCGTCGCCGTGCAAGACGAACGCGCCGCGCTTCGTTCGGTAACAGAGATGCGCCGCCAGACGTTTGCAATCAGTTTTTTAGCTGCCGGTTGCGCCCTCCTGATCGGCTTTCTCTTCGCCAAACAACTGACTAATCCGGTGCGCGAGCTGGCGGACGCCGCGCATCGCATCGCATCAGGAGATTTTTCGCAACGCGTTGACGTGCGCAACCGCACGGAGATCGGCGAACTCGGCAGTTCGTTCAATTCGATGACGGATAAGCTTGAAAGCTTTATTAATGATTTGCAACGCGCGGCGGAAGAGAATCGCCAACTGTTCTTAGGCATTGTCAAAGCTTTAGCCGCCGCTATTGACGGCAAAGACCCCTACACACGCGGTCATAGCGAGCGCGTCGCGCGCTTCTCCATCGCAATCGCTGAGCGGATGAATCTACCGGGTGATGAAATTGAGAAACTTCGCGTCAGCGCCTTACTTCATGATGTCGGCAAGATCGGTATTGACGACAACATCTTAAAGAAGCCCGGACAGTTAACGCCCGAAGAATTTGAGATCATGAAGCAGCACCCGCAGAAAGGCTACAAGATCATGTCGCATATCCCGGCGATGAAAGAATTCTTGCCGGGCATGTACATGCACCACGAGATGATCAACGGCGGCGGCTATCCGCAAGGACTCAAGGGCGACGAGATACCGATGCAGGCGCGCATCATCTCCGTCGCCGACACCTTCGACGCGATGACGACCGACCGCCCCTACCAGAAGGGCATGAAGGTTGAAGACGCCGTCGCGCGCATCAAATCTTTCATCGGCACGCGTTACGACGGAAACGTAGTTGCCGCGCTCGCCGAAGCCTGCGAAGACGGACAGATAGGAGCCGGAACGGTGCGACTGCGATCACGACGCGCGCCGCTACAGAATCCTAATTTCGCAGAGACAAAAGTTAGCGAGCAATCGAGTGCTCCGGCAAAAACAGCGCAAGTAAATTAAATTTTCTGACATCGTTCATGAGCCGCCACGTTCACGCAGACGAACGTGGCGGCTTTGCTGCTTTTGTCCAGAAGCGTTGATTGCGTTTATAATCTTTCGTTATACAAACTGCACCGATTAAGGTAATTATAGCTTCATGGCTTTTTGGAGACGCAAAAAGAAAGACGACATTATTACGCTCGGATTAAACACTCCGCCTGCGCCGAACCCTGCCGCGCAAGTTGACGCAACGACTCGACAACAAACTACGCCGCTTGAATCGCCCGCCGCTTCAGAACAAGCTGCGCAAAGTATCGGCGCTTTGCCGCCCCTCGAACCCGTGCCGACAGGCGCTGCGCCCGCTGCTCTGCCGCAAACACAAGCGAGTGAAAACATAGAATTTACAGGGACGGCAGAATCGCCACGCGCTGGCATTGAAATAAACTCAACCGCTTCTACGACAGAGTCTCGAACTCCTCCTCCGCCCCCTGCGCCCGTCGTTCTGTCGCGTTCGCCGTTTAGCAGTTCGATTCTCGGACTTGATCGCTCGATTGAAGAGTTGCAGGCTGAAGAAGCCGCGCTCGAAGCAGCGTTCGCCCAGCGTTTCCGCCGCGCTGTTTCTGCCACGCGCGAATCGCTCTCAGAAAAGATCGACACGGTTTTCCAAAACCGCAAGCAGATTGACGCCGAACTTCTTGACGACCTCGAAGAAGCTTTGATCGCGGCCGACATCGGCGTGCCGACGACGCTCGCTATTCTTGAAACCGTCAGGCGCGGCATTTCGCGCAAAGAGATTAACGACGTTGATGCTTTGAAGGCTGCGATCAAGAATGAAGTGATAGGAATTTTTCGTGAGGCGGAGAAGAACGGCGTCGCTTCGGAAACGGAAACAGGCACGTCCGTTGCGCCTTACGTTTTGATGATCGTCGGCGTCAACGGCGTCGGCAAAACTACGACCATCGGCAAACTCGCGCAGCGCATCAAGGCTGAGGGCAACGACGTTTTGATCTGCGCCGCCGACACTTTCCGCGCTGCTGCCTCAGACCAACTCGCGATCTGGGCCGAGCGCACAGGCGTGCCGCTCATCCAGCAGAAGCAAGGGACAGACCCCGCGGCCGTTCTCTTCGACGCACTGAAGGCGGCGAAGTCGCGCGCGTCGGACGTGCTCATCGTTGACACGGCCGGTCGCCTTCACAACAAATCCAACTTGATGGCCGAGCTTGAGAAGATGAAGCGCGTCGCAGGGCGCGAAGTTGAGAGCGCGCCACACGAAACCTTGCTTGTGATTGATGCCGTCACGGGGCAAAACGGATTAGAGCAAGCCAGACAATTCTTGAAAGTTGCGGGTGTGACCGGCATCGTGTTGACGAAACTTGATGGCACGGCCAAGGGCGGCATCGCCGTCGCCATCGCCAAAGAACTCGGACTTCCTATTCGTTACGCTGGAATCGGCGAGAAGGTTGACGACCTCGTCGTGTTTGACGCCGAGCAATACGTCAATAGTTTGTTCGAGTGAAGGAGCGGAAACTGAACACGCAGGCGCAACTCAAAAGCAAGACTGACAATGCTGAGCGCGAACATGATGCGCGCTTGATGCGTCTTGCGCTGGACTTGTCCGCGCGAGGGATGGGGCGAGTCAGTCCCAGTCCGCTCGTCGGCTGCGTGATTGCGGATGATAGGGGCGAAGTTTTAGGCGAAGGTTTTTATCTTTACGAGCGGCTGAAACACGCCGAAATCTTCGCGCTTGAAAAGGCGGGCGCGCGTGCGCGCGGCGCAACCGCTTACGTTTCGCTTGAGCCGCACGCGCACTACGGGCGCACGGCGCCCTGCACCGACGCCCTTATTGCAGCCGGAGTGCGCCGCGTTGTCGCTCCCATCGAAGACCCGAATCCGCTCGTCTCCGGCAACGGTTTTCGCGCTTTACACGAAGCCGGAATCGAAACAATCGTCGGCTTGCTGGCAGATGAGGCGGCGCGGCAAAATGAAAAATACATTTGCGCGATGCTCAAAGGGCGACCGTTCGTTCACCTCAAACTCGCCACGTCGCTCGACGGGCGAATAGACTTCGGGGCGCGCAAAGAGAACGCGCTTGATCTGGCGGGCGGCGGCGAAGCGCGTTGGCTTACCGGATCGCGGGCGCGGGCGCGCGTTCACAAACTGCGTCATGAATATGACGCGATACTCATTGGCGCAAACACGGCGCGCGTTGATGATCCATTGCTCACTGATCGCAGCAACCGAGCGCGCCGCCGCCCGCTCGTCCGCATTGTGCTTGACAGCAAACTGAGTTTGTCACATGAGTCGCAACTCGTAAAAACGGTGGCGGAGGACAAACCATTGCTGATTTTTGTCGATGAGTCTCAAGTTGATTTGAAAAAAGTCGGGGCTTTGCGCGAGCGCGGCGTTGAAATCGAGTTGCTACCTTCGGGAACAAAAAACCTCACACAAGTTTTGAGAAATCTCTACGAGCGCACACTACACAGCGTTTTAGTTGAAGGCGGCGCGCAGGTTGCAAGCGCGTTTCTTAAGCAAAAATTAATAGATAAGGTTAGCTTCCTGATCGCGCCTTTGATTATCGGTGATGAAGGCGCGACGACGGCAGTGAAGGCAGTGGGAAGTTCGATGCGATTGCGTGATGTGTCTCAGGCTATTCATGGTGAAGACGTTGAAGTAACGGGCTATCCAAACTTTGAATCGCAACAAGCGCACGTGCTGGTAAGCGGTTGATACTGTGATTAACGGGTGAGCGATCAACTCTCAAAGACGCGCGCAGGAGGCCGTCACCGCGCGAAGAAAAGTTTCGGACAAAACTTCCTCGTTGACTCGCGCATCATAGAACGCATTGTGAACGAACTTGCGCCACGCGCCGACGAAACCATCGTCGAGATCGGCGCGGGTCAGGGCGCGCTCACGTCGCACGTCGCACGGCGCGCCGGAAAATTATTCGCCGTCGAATTCGACCGCGACCTCGTCCCCGTGTTACGCGATAAGTTTGCCGCGCAAGAGAATTTGACGGTTGTTGAAGCTGACGCGCTCGAAGTTGAATTTTGCCGTTTGATCGAGCCTGCCGAAACCGCGCGTGTGGTTGCTAATCTTCCTTACAACATTTCGACTGCGATCCTGCAACGATTGATCGCGCAACGCGCTTGCCTGCCGGAGATGTTTTTGATGTTGCAGCGCGAGGTTGCCGAAAGAGTTGTGGCCGCGCCGGGCGCAAGCGGGCGCGGTTTTCTCTCTGTGTTGGTGGAAGCTTATTGCGAAGCCGATATTCTTTTTGATGTTGCGCCGGAAGCGTTTCGTCCGGTGCCGAAAGTGTGGAGCACGGTGGTGCGCCTCTCGGCGCGTCCGCAAATTAATTTTGAAAATGAAGATTTGATGTGGCAAACGGTGAGCGCGGGTTTTGCGCAACGACGGAAAACGATTTTCAATAATCTACGCGCGGCGTCGCCGGATTTACGAACGCGAATTGAAGAAGCGGGCGGGGCGGAGCAGATTCTTTTTCAATCAGACATCGCTCTGCAACGACGCGCCGAAACGCTCACGCTTGATGAATGGACGCGACTCGTAGCGGCATTAAGTTAACTTACCTGTTTCAATCTTCATAACGTTACCGCGCAATCTTTCGTGACTTTAATTTCAAATACAACCACGCGCTTCTGGCTTAAGGCTGCGACGGCTCTTGTCTTAGCCGGGATAGCTTATCTGCTGATCGACGAGATGGTTGATTTCCCGACCTACTATCTCGCCGGTCGTTCTCTGCTGAGAGGCGAAACCGATCTTTACGCTCCGCAGTTCTCCGGCGGGATACTGATGGACTACAGGTATCCGCCGTTTTTCGTGCTCGTTTTCAGCCCCATTGCGCTTTTGCCTTACAAGGTTGCGAGCTACCTCTGGTTGCTCCTAAGCTTCATCGAAATTTACTTGTGCTGGGCGGTGGTGCGCCGCGCTCTCCGGCTAACATCAGACGCTCATGCGCAACCGCATAAACTCGCCACCGTCGCATTGCTTGTGACGCTGCTCACGGTCGCGCAGTATTTCGTTAAGGCGATCAATTTTGGAAACGTCCATTTGCTGGTCGTGCTCTTGATGTTTGCGTCATTGTACTTCGCATTGCAGCATCGAAACTTGCCTGCCGCCCTGCTGATGTCCGTTGCGATCACATTTAAACTCACGCCGGTTATTTTATTGCCATACTTCGCTTTGAAAAGGCGTTGGAAGTTTCTCATCTACACGTCGGCGCTTCTCGTTCTATTCAATCTTTTCTTCCCGGCCGCGTTCTTCGGCTTCAAGGGGAATTTAGAATTACTTCGCACATGGCACAGACACGTCGTCGTTGATTCCGAATTTCACGAACTGAACGGCCCCATCAACCTCTCGCTCAAAGGACAACTCCGGCGTTACTTCACTGAGGTGCGTTACGAAGAGCGACTACGCGACCAAAACTATAAATCAATAAATTTTGCGAAGCTTTCGACAAAGCAAATTGATACGTGGTGGGCGGCGCTCAGCCTCATCGCTCTTGCGCTCAGCTTAGGGATAATCTGGTGGACTTCTTCTGCGCGGCGACAGGGCAAGGAAGATGAAACGCGGCCGGAGACAACTACAAACGAGCGGAACGGCGAAACGATAACGCGCACGCTGCTCGAACTCGGACTAATGATCTGTTTGATGCTTTTCGTCGGGCCATCAACATCGAAGCTTTACTTCGTCGCCCTTCTCTGGCCGGTCGCATGTCTCGCGTATTTCGCTTTCCAACGTTCGAGAATAAAAACGAAACTCATCAGATACTCATTGCTCTTAATCGCTACAATAAACATTATTGCACCGTTGCTGCCGGGAAGTTCGATACAGCGAATGCTGCTTGTCATCGGCGTTGACTTTTATATTACACTCATCTTGATCATCTTTCACAGCTATACGCTTATTACGCTACAGCGCAAATCGGCTCTAATCGAAGCGGAATTACCTGCGACACAAAGATAACTTGCTCTATGGAGGTTATGCGTAGAGTTAATTCTTAACTGATTCTTCTTAATAATACGAAGGCCGCTGCGCTGCCCGTGATAATCTAAATGGTAAAACAGAATAGCCTCCGGTTCAAAGGTAACGTCGTAATCTGTTTTTAAATCATCCCACATATCAAGCTCGTACAAACGTTCTTCATACACAATATGACCTTTCGCGTCATGCACCCTTAACAGCACATCAACAGGCGCTAGAGGGTCAATCGCATGAACTCTCCTTCGATAAATGGCAACACTTAGTGCATCGTCAGGACTACTGAAAGATTTGTATATGCGAGGGTAAGTGTCAATAGGCCCGAATAAGTAGGTGATCAGCCACACAGATAAAATCAAGCTCGATGCAATTATTACTGAAAAGATTCTAATGGTTCCGGGAATTTTCATATCGCCTATCATATAACTAACTTCTTAACAGCGCATCAGCCGCCGCCTCGCCCGTTACCACCGCGCCTTCCATAAAGCCTTGCCAGTCGGCGAGGTG
>JACDAW010000238.1 GCA_013695245.1 Pyrinomonadaceae bacterium
ACACGCCCTTGCTCGTCGCGCCATGCTTCGACATTCTCCGAATTTATTGCGCGGGCAATCAATTCAATGTCTGTTCCCGGCGGTAATTCGATCACTACCGAAGCGCGTGCGCCCTCCGCCAACTCGCTGTTGATGCCTACGGTCTCCAACAAACCCGCGCGCACGTCTTTAGCAATTGCGGCAAGCACGCCGCGTGTCGCTTTCAGTAATCGTTTTTGCCTCTGCAACACATTTGAATTATGAGGCGCAGCCGTATCGCCCTGTCCATCCAACGGCAGGGGCGGAGCGTGCCACGCCATCAATTTCGTCCCCCGCACGGGGGGCCCGCCCTCAACGGCGAGTTCTCAAAACTTTTCCCAGCGCCCGCGCCACCGACTCATGCTCGTCTCTCCCCGCTTATCTTTCTTCCGTTATCCTTTGGATTTGTGCCCGTTGCTCTTACGCAACGACGTGCTCATGCTTAGAACATATAACAATGATCGGCGATGTCTTCAATGATGTCCAGAGTGTGAGCCACCGTTACCCTCATCTTTTGCGCTAGCGTTCCACGCAGCAAGTAAATCGATCAACTGACTGTAGCTCTCCAAATCGAGCGCAACTGTCGTCCTACCCGATATAAAACTCTACCGCTTCGCTCTTAGTATAAAGTGCGTTTGACCAAAGCCGCGCAGCGCATTATCTTCGGGAGTATGGAAATCCAAACGATACAGACGCCGAACGCGCCGACCCCGGCCGGGCATTATTCGCAAGCCGTCGTTTATAGCAATACAGTTTATGTCGCGGGGCAACTCGCCATTGACCCGCGCACCGGAGAGAAGAAACTCGGCTCGATTGAAGAACAAACCGAGCAGGTGCTGAAGAACGTAGATGAGATACTAAAAGCTGCCGGAAGCGACTTGAGTCGCGTGCTTAAAGTAAATGTGTATGTCTCAGACATCAGTCTATGGAGCGCGATCAACCTCGTGTACGCCAAGTTCATGGGCGAGCATCGCCCCGCCCGCGCAGTTATACCGACGAAAGAACTGCACCACGGTTTCCTCGTCGAGATAGATGTTATTGCGGCCACACGCATCAGTTAGGAGAGCGCGTCTGTCGAAGTGGTTTCAGCAAACCTTCTTCGCCTTCAACACCGCTGCCTATTGCGTGTGCTCTCGCCTGTTAGGAGCTTTTTAAGCGGACGGCTGATGTAGAGGCAGCGCGGCGAGGCGAGTGATTGAAGCGAGCAGCACGTCGTCTTGGTAAGGCTTCGTTAAATATTCACTCGCGCCCAGACTGAGAGCCTTCTGGCGATGCTTCTCGCCTGCGCGCGATGTGATCATCACGACCGGGATGTGGCGCATCGTCTCTTGCTGGCGCAGCGTAGCGAGTAGTTCATAGCCGTCCATGCGCGGCATTTCAACATCGAGGAGAATCACCGACGGCAGTTCGCCTGCGTTGCTGTTGTGCAGAATTTCGAGCGCGTCGAGTCCGTCCTTAGCAGGAACGGCAATCCACTCGGTATGTTTGAGGAGATTCATCATCACGCGCCGCACGCTTGGGCTATCGTCAACGATCAATACGCGGCGACGAGGAGCGCCTGAACGCGGCGCGGCGTGTAACGGGGAATCCGAGCCAGCGTGCGCGGACGACATAAGAACAGTGGTGCTTCGGTTGTCGCTCCGCACAATGTCGTCTGGATTGAGGATGGGGATCACGCGCCCATCGCCCATCACGGTTGCGCCCATCACACCGTAAATCCGGCGCAGCTCCGCGCCGAAAGATTTAACGACGATTTCACGTCCCTCGACGATCTCATCGGCGACGAGCGCGGCCGCTTCTCCCGCCGTGCGCAAGATAAGCACAGGGGCGCGCTTCACGTTATCTGCAATCTCACCCTCCGTGAGCCGTAACCACTTGGCGAGATGAATAACGGGATAGCTCACCTCATAATTCGCCTCTGCGATGCGCAAGATTCCTTCGCTGCGCATCGCATCAAGCATTCTTTCGCCAGCATGGACGACATGGCGCACGGCACTCGTCGGGATCGCGTAAGTCGCTCCGTGCGACCGGACGAGGAGCGCGCGCGTGACGGCAAGCGTTAACGGCAAACGAATCGTGAGGCGCGTGCCTGCGCCCGTGTTTGATTCGAGATCGAGCGTGCCTTGCAAACGCTCAACCGTGTCGCGCACAACGTCCATCCCGACACCGCGCCCTGAGATTTCGCTCACGCGCCCGGCCGTTGAAAGACCGGGCAGGAAGACGAGCGCGAGCTTATCTTTTTCCGTCATCCGCGCGGCCGCTTCTTCCGTAATAAAGTTTGCTTCGACGGCGCGCGCGCACACCACTGAAGAGTCAATGCCACCGCCATCGTCCGTAATCGTGATCACGACTTGTGAGCCTTCATAGGCGGCGCGCAAATTGATCGTGCCTTGTTCGGATTTACCGAGCGCGCGGCGCGCGTCCACACTCTCGATGCCGTGACTGACGGCGTTGCGCAGAATGTGAAGCAACGGGTCGGCCATTTGATCGAGCACCGTCGTGTCGAGTTCGACGCTTGCGCCGTCAATAATCAAGCGCGCCTGTTTGCCTTCAGCATCAGCCGCGACGCGCACAGTGCGTTCGAGACGCGCGGCAAGTGTCTGAAGAGGAATCATGCGCACGCGCATCAAACGCTCTTGTACATCGTTCGTTAAACGACGCTGCCGCAGCAATGCGCCTTCAAAGTTGCCGTGCAGAGTTTTGAGTTCATTATGCACCGCCGCCGCGTCGGTGCTCGCTTCCGCCAATTGGCGCGTTAAGCGATGAAACTCCGTGTAGCGGTCAAGTTCAAGTTCGTCAAAACCGTGTCCTTGCCCGCTCGCCGTCTCAGAAACGTTATGCGAGTAGAGAGAGGCGCGCGCAGGCGGCATCCATTCCTGTGTTGCGCCAGACAATGCTGCGGTGGTGGGCGGCATCGCAGTTGGCGATGCGAGTTGTAAACGTGTGAGTCCGGCCGGGTTGAAATAATCAGTGTTGCCGATAGCCTCCGCCGATGCGCCTGCAAACCCAGTGATGCGCTCGGCTCCGCTTCGCAGGAAACTCGCTTCATATTCGGTTTCGAGTTTTATCGAAACGCGGCGCAAGCGCTCGGTGCTGCGCAGCAACTCTTCGTTTTCACGCTGCAAGTCCGCCACGTAATTTTCGAGCGCGGTGCGGCTGATGACAAGCTCGCCGACGAGTTTCATAACGCTGTCGAGACGTTCAAGCGGCACACGCACGACGCGGCGCGCGTTCGCGCGCTTGCCTGCTGCTTGAGATTCGGCTTCACTATTACCGATAAAAGTATTAACCGCATCTTCGCTACGCAGGGCGTTCGGTTCTTGAGCGCGCGTTTCGAGCGGCGCGTTTGTGCGCAAAGCATCGGAGACGAAAACTGCTGGTGCATCCTTAATCAATTCATTGCTGGCAAACTCCGCTTCACGCGCGATGAAGTCAGATGTTTGAGGGACAATGGAAGGCGCATCCGCGCCGTCGCTTTGTGCGCTCTGCGGTAACGCGGCGCGCGATTCTATCGAGGCGAGCGGAGTTGCGCCTTTGCTGGTCGCAGCGAAGAGTGAATCGTATTGCGCGTATAGCTCAGTGAACAGCAGGCGGAAGCTGTCGGGCGTTGCGCCGCGCGCAAGGTGTTCGATCACGTCGGTCGAGCGCAGCAATAAATTTAACGCGGCGCGATCAACGCTTGCATGATTTTCGTAAAGCTGATCGAGCAAATCTTCCATGCGGTGCGCAACGCGCGCGGCCGTTTTTAAGCCCACGACTCCGGCGGCGCCCTTAAGTGTGTGCGTGCTGCGCCGGACATCTTGCAACACATCACGGTCGTCCGGGTTACTTGCGAGCGCGGCGAGTCCCGCGCTCATCGTTCGCAAATGCTCCTCCGCCTCTTCCTGAAAAACTTCGAGCATCTCCGGATCAACTGCTTCTATCGCTTCAACCTTCGGCGAAACAACTGCGGATGGTTGCTCACCAATTTGCGCTGGCAGGTCAGCTTGCATCTCGACATCGAACTGCTGAGCACCGGTTTGCGCGAATGGAGGCGGAAGCTCATCGCTGCCAAATTGCTCGTTAACCGTCGGCGCGTCAAACTGCATCGTGGGTTGAAGTGAAGCTTCGTCGAATTGCGAATCGAGAAACTCAGGCGCGAGCGCAGCATCACCATCGTCACCGAAGTTTGGCATCTCGAACGCCTCCGGTACAGTCAGTTCCGGCGGCGGAAAAGCGAGATGATCTTCGTGTGCTTCTTCATCCGGTTTGACATGCTGATCAAATTCGGCTGGTGAGCTTGCGGCAGTCGCACCTTGAATGTTCTCGTCGAAATCTGCGGCAAGGCGAAGGAGTTGCTCGGTGACGGATGCAAAGTCATTGCACACTTCGGCGGCAAGGGCATCATTAGATGCGCGCTCGCCAGTCGCGATCTCTTCAAGTTTATGCTCGATGCTTCGCGCTGCGTCGCTCAACTCGCTTAAGCCAAGCATCGCCGATGCGCCGGAGATAGTGTGTGTCAGGCGATGGGCTTGCTCTAAGCAATCGGTTCGAGCGTGATCGGCAAAGTAACACGCAAGCGCGCGCTCAACTTCCGGCACGTAGCCGCTCATCTCTTCGAGGAAGCCTGCGAACAATTCTCGATCAACTTGTTTCGTCACCTTACACCTCTACGTTTTCGTTCGCGCGAAACATTCCAGCAGCGATAACATTTACGCGGCGACACCGATGAGCATCGCGTTAGAGCGCGATCTCTTTCCCCTGCTCGCGGATTTCTGATCGGCCAACGCCGCGCGCTTAATTGTTGCTAAACACAACGTCAGGTTTCGTCACGCTCGCTTGGTCGGCAGCGCGGTTATCCTCATCACGATTATTTTCGTTGTGTCCGTTGCCGTCGTGATCATCATCGGCGTTATGAACGCTGATGTTGTGATCGTCGTTCTCATCGTCTGTGGGCGTGAAGACAACTTCGGATTCCAATTCGTCGAATGCTTCGTCGCTAAACGGCGCGACCATCTCGTATTCAGGCATCAGTTCGAGCGGTTCTTCGGTGCGGACGAATGTATCGCTTTCTTTGAGTTCGTTGCTGTCCGGCAGTTTGAAGGTGACGATTGAACTATGCAGAGTTTCGGCGAGCGAAACGAGGCTGCGCACTGAAACAGTAGCTTGCTGCGTGCCTGTCGCAACTTGCTCCGTGACATCGGAGATGCCGAGCATCGCCCGCGCGATCTCTTCCGAGCCGCGCGCCTGCTGCTGCGAAGCTTGCGAGATCGATCCGATCAAATTCGCCAAACGATTTGAAACCGTTTCGATATCAGCGAGCGCGCCTCCCGCTTCGTTCGCCAAGCCTGAACCTTCGACCACTTCGCGCGTTGTGTCTTCCATCGCCGCGACGGCCTCGCTCGTTTCGGACTGAATCGTTTTTATGAGCGTGGCGATCTGCTTCGTCGCATCCGCCGATCTTTCGGCGAGACGTTCGACCTCTTCGGCGACGACTGCAAAGCCGCGACCCGCTTCGCCCGCCGTCGAAGCTTGGATTGATGCGTTTAGAGCGAGCAGACTTGTGCGCACGGCCAAGTCGTCAATCACCCCCGTGATTTCGCCGATCTCCTGCGAGCGTTCGCCGAGTCGCTTAATGCGCTTCGAGGTTTCCTGCACTTGCTCGCGTATCTTGCCCATCGCCGTGATGTTGTTCTGCATGGCGAGTGCGCCGTGCTGCGCGGAAGAGCGCGCTTCGTCGGCAACGTTTGCCGAAAGCGTCGCGGCTTCGGAAACTTCCTGAATCGAAGCGGCCATCGCTTCGACGTTCCGCGAAGTTTCGGCGATCTGAATTGACTGCGTTTCCGACCCTGTGGCGAGTTGTTCAGTCGTCTGTTGAATTTCGCTTGCTGATGAACTCACCTGCAGCGTCGCCTGCTTAACTTGCATAATGACTTGCCGCAACTCGGCGATCATGTAGTTGAATGCGTCGGCGATAGCGCCCGTTTCGTTGGCCGTGACTTCCGCTTCCGCGCGAAGGTCGCCCGATGCGACTTCCGACACTTCTTCGAGAAGCTTCATAATTGATTCTTGAATCGCGTCGCGTTGCTCGCGCGATTGCACAAGGGAAAGCGTGTTGTCGAGCATGTTCTTGAAGGCGATGCCGAAACGATCATGAGCCGAGCGCGGTTCAACTCTCACATCTAAGTTACCCGCCGCGATCTCATCGGAGACGTTCGCCATGCCGCGCAGATAATCGGTCATGCGTTTGAATGACGTACCAAAACGGTCGTCGGAGGAGCGCGGCGTAACTTCAACCGAGAGATCGCCATCGGCGATGCGGTCGGAGGTATCCGCCATCTCCTTGAAGTAGCGCGTCATGTTCTCCATCGCCATCAGCATGTGACCGACTTCGTCGTTGCGGCGCGGCGCAGTTAAATCAACCGACACGTTGCCCGCCGCGAGCGCGTCCGCCGCTTCGACGGCCGTTGCGAGCGGCTGCGTCATGCGACGCACGAGCAGGTAGCAGAGCGCGGAGATGAGCAGCGCGAAGAGCAACACCTTGAGCATCGAATCCTTGATCGTGCGGCCGACGAGACCGCTTAAGGCCGGATCGGAATTTGAATAAGCGGCGACAACCTTGTAATTCCACGGCTCGAATCGCGTGGTAATGTAATTCCAGTTGACGGCTTCGTTCGCAAATGTCGCGCGGCCGATGTTATCCATCAGAGAGCCGTTGACGCCTTCACCGTTTTTGGTTTCTTCCATCTTCTTAACAAACTCTGCATCGGCGCTACGCGACTTGAAGACGGGTTTGCCGTTCGAGTCAATGAGCGCGATGTAACCTTGTTCAAGAAGTTTCGTTTCTTCAATCGCCGTGCCGACTTCGGAGAGCGAGCGCATTGGGTAGCCGACGTGCATTGCTCCGATGACGTTGCCTGACGAATCGCGGATGGGTTCGTAGCCGGTGATGTGCGGCACTCCGGCGACGTTCGTTAAGCCGTAAAAGGATTCACCGGAACGAAGCCGCTCAAATGCTTTGTTGATTCTTTCCATTTTGACGCCGATGCCGCGCCCAGCATTCACGTCTTGCCCGCTGCTGCTACTGCTGACTTGGATAAACTCGTCGTTGCCTTGATTGTTGACACGTTTGACGAAGAGCGCGACTGTGCCGCCCGTCAGATCGGCGACCTTGTCAACAATCGTGAAGTTGTTCGTCTGCGAAGCGCCGCCGAACGCAAGGTTCGGCACAAACTCGTTTCCGATCTGCGTCGTGCCATTGAGTGAAGGCGCGCCCGCGCGTCGCCCTTCGTCTTGGAGCACGCGCATAGTTGTTTGGACTTCGCCTTGCACGAAGTGATTGATCACCTCAAGGTCGCGCGTGATGCTTGCGCCTTGCGCGCGCGCGTCCGCCTCCGTCTTCGCTTTGAGCGATCTGATGTTGGCATAGCCGGTGTAGATCTAGATCATAACAAAAAAATAAAAAAAAAATCACGCGACCGCAGCTGCCAGCTTGAAACTTAAGCGACGGGTGAGTCCGGCGAAAGACATTTTCCCACGATGTTTCTCTTCAACCGGTTCGCTGGGTGATCCAAACATTGACTCGTACATTACTTTGACTCCTTAAGATTTATGTCCTCTGAGAGGGCAGACGGCGGTGGCGGCGGGCTTCTTATTGCAGAAACAAGCGGCGCGTGATGGAAAGATTAATCGTCAACGGACGGCGGCCTCCGCTTGCCCGACGGTCAACGCGCGCAACATCTTTTCCGCGTCGAGGACAAGCAGTGAAGCGTCTTCCGAATAGTAGATGCCGCGCATAAAGTTTTGACTTTCTTCAACGCTCGACGCGCTCTCCGGCAACACGAAACGCGCAGAATCTAAACGGCGGATTTTGCTCACTGCATCAACGATGAGTCCGACGACGATCTCATCGTGCAGCGAGCGCATAATGAGCACGCGCGTCGAAGGCGTGCGCGTTGTCGCATTCGTTCCGAAGAAACTGCGAAGGTTGATAATGGAGATGATGTCTCCGCGCAGATCGGCAATGCCCTCGTGCCAGAAGGGAACGAATGGCAATGCGGTCGTCGCAAGCGGAAGTTCAATCGCCAGCATGTTGGCAAGCGGAATCGCGTAATTCGTATTGTCGAGTCGAAAGACAAGATGGCGGTCGTGTGCGCCGGAGGCGGAGGAGGATTCGTCCGCAGCGGAAGCGGCAGAAATTGCGCGCGCAATTTCTGCCGCGTACTTAAGCGTGCCTTCGCGTCTCTTGTCCGGCGCAAGCTCTTCAAATTTGTGAAGCGCAGATTGATTGAAAAAAGGTTGTTGATGTGTATTCATTGCGCAAAGAGAAATACGTTGAAAAGAGAACGCTCGGTTAAAGCAAGCGCGTGACGGCTGCGGCAAGCGCATCGGATTCAAACGGTTTGGTGATGTAATCGTCAGCGCCTTGCTTCATTCCCCAGAAGCGGTCGCTTTCGGATGATTTGCTTGAGAGCAGCAAAATTTTGATGTCCTTTGTGTCGCCCGCCGACTTTAGCTTGCGCAACACTTGAAAGCCATTCATCTTCGGCATCACGATGTCGAGAATAGCGAGGCGCGGGCGCAAAGATGTCGCTTTCTGAATTGCCTCTTCGCCGTCAACGGCCGTTACTACGCGGAAGCCTTTGCTTTCAAGCGCGCTGACGACGATGCGCATTTCGGTCGGGCTGTCGTCGGCGACGAGGATCGTTTCGTTCTCCATCAATCTCCCCTTAAAAATTGCATCTCTGATTAACGTACAATTTCGTTAGCGAATACTATGATTTTTCAATGCGTTTAGCTTTAGGCTTTGACCGCATCAGCCGTGTTCGTCAATTCTTGCAAGAAATATTCGTAAGCTTCTTTCAACTCGCCGATTGAGCCGCTTGAACGCAGGCAGCCGGTGAGCTGCTTAAAGCCGTCTTCGATAACTTCAATGATCGTGCGGCTCACGTCGCCGTAGATTTGCGCGCGGCTGCGACCCCCCGCGCTGTTATAAAGGTCTGTGACGTGCTCGGCCGGAAGACGGTTCGCAGCAAACTCAAGCACTTGCGCCGTCGGGTGCGCGGTTGTCGCGCGTGAAAGCGCGTTCGCCAACGTGTGCGCCGTGCGCTCGCGCCCGAAGACGGCTTCGGAGAGATCGGCGACTTGATTCGCCATTGAGGTTAAAATTTGCAGAGCTTGCACGGGTCGCTTCTGCGTCTGGCGCTCAGCGAGGCGTGTGCGCAGAGAATCAAGGCGCGACATTAAAAGCAGCATTTCGTTTTCGAGATGCGCGTCGTGCTCAAGCTCGGCGGCGGTTAATTTGTCAGGCATCAGCGCACGGTCACGCTCAAACTCGTCGAGGCGCTTCATGCCTTCCATCAGCAGTTGATCCCAGCGCGAACGAATCGTGCGTTGCTCGATCTTAACGTCAGTCGTCGTGCGAAAGCTGCCCTCAGTCCACGTCAGTAGTTGATAGACGGCTTCCTCGCCGACGAGACGGCCGACCGATGCATGGGCGATCTCGCCGTCGTCAAAATAGATCGCGCCGGATTCAGCGTTGCGGCGAAGGACGAGCGCGACGCGCTGCCGTTCAAGGCAGATGAGTTGAAGAATGTTCGGCAAACTTAAATCTTGTAGGTTGCCTTCGAGTGCCATAAGAGGTGTGCTCCGAAAAGAAGATGTAAAGGTAAGGTGGAAAGAACTAACGGTGGGGTCGCGCGCAAATTAGCGCGCAAAACGAAAATCAAAACAACGCAGCCTTTCGCGCGAATCAATGAACGAGGGTAGAAGCGTTAACTGCTGGTCGCCGCGCGGCAGTGATCGTTAACGACTTTAAGCAACGTTTCAGGCTCGAACGGTTTGGTGATGTAGGCGGTCGAACCGGCCATGCGACCGCGCACTTTGTCGAAGAAACCGTCTTTGCCGGAAAGCATAATGATAGGAACATGCTTCGTTGTTTCATCGCTGCGCACGAGCTTGCAGAATTGATAGCCGTCCATGCGCGGCATCGTGATGTCGGTGAAGATCAGATCAGGCACGATTTCGTTGAGTTTGGCGAGCGCGTCTTTGCCGTCAACCGCCGGAACGACGCGATGCCCCTCTTTCTCCAACTTGATCGTGATCAGCTTGCGCACCGTCGGGCTATCGTCAACAACAAGAATCGTGCGCGAGACGGCTTGCGGCGGCGAGATGCTGAATGACGGCGTGGCGGCGATTGCTTCAACGGGCGCGGGTTGATTAACTTCCGTCGAAGGCTGTTCAACTTCCGTTGTAGGTTGTTCAGCTTCCGTCATCGGCGCTTCATATTCCGGTTCGTGTAATTCGGTAGATGCTGAAACTTCTGCGGCGAGTTCATTCTCCGTCGCTTCAAGCATCGTTTGGGCGCGCGTCGAAGTTGGATTGATCTCCAATGCGCGGCGCAGGTGGCGCGCGCGCTCCGTGAGATCGTCGGTCAGGCGCGCTGACAGAAGCCATGCGTCCTCAAACTGTGCGTCGAATTTATAGGCGCGTTCGACCAGTTCGCGTGCCCGTTCACAATCTTCATTGTTGACGGCGTTAACCGCCTGTTGCACAAGAAGGCGGGCGACGGAGGCTTGCGTGCGCTGAATGGAAGTTTGCGTTTGCGCGTTTGAAGGGTTGATAGCGAGCGCACGCTCAAGCAGCGTTAACTTTTCTTCAGGCGCTTCGGTTACGGACGCGAGCCACAGCCAACCAACTTCGCGCGATGGATCGTGTTGGAGGGCGCGCACAAGCGCGTCGCGCGCCGTTTCCGCGTCGCCCGCTTTCGCCGCCGCGACGCCCTGCGCGAGTAGGCTCTGCGCAAGATTACGTCGCGCCTGTTTAATCCACTGAAGAGCTTGTTCGTGCGCGGGGTTGAGGTCGAGCACACGCTGTAAATACGATACGCTCTCTTCCGGCGTTTCCGACACGGAAGCCAACCACAACCAAGCCATTTCGCTACTCGGCTCAAGGCTCACGGCTTCGAGCATCAATTCACGCCCGCGCTGTTTGTCGCCTTCCTTGGCGTGGACAATTCCTTGCCGCAAAAGTTCGCGCGCGCTCACGGAAGGTTCAATGTGGGGCGCTGCATCACTCGATTCTACTTGTGTCTGAGCGGTGAGATTGGCGGGGTTGGTTCCTTGATCGATGTGCATTGTGATTAACCCGGAAAGGAAAGAGAAATACGATGCCGTTCGCGGCTAGGGGATTATGGTCGTGACCAAACAGTTACAATACTGTTTAGCATGTTTGTTATAACATAACCATAATTGTGCTGCAAGCGGTTAAATCAGCAAAACTTAGATGAGGTTTTCAAATCTGAAACGCACGGTGAGGCGCGCTTATCCTTTTGTAACTTTAATTTCCGTCTTAGTCCGCGCGGAGGGGCAGCTTTCAAGCAACCGAATCTCTGCTCAAGTTCTGCGGCTTACAAATTGTCTTAACGACCTGAAGTGATTGTTGATGGAATATTTATTAAATGTAAGTAGTTATTGTATATATTGAGCTTGCAATTTTTGTTAGACGTATTATAATGCGGGCGTTTTAGCGAGGTTGGTGGAAGTGGCGAGTCGGTTGCTAGGTGCAGCAAGCGCTGAGCCTTTACACCTGAACCGGAATGAATGTTTGGCAACGTAACGACGAAAATCAAATTTAGCCTTTATTTCGTTGTGCGCTAATGCTTCATATCTTTGACACCTCGCCCTTCCATGAAAGCGTCCGGCACCTTTGATAGCAACCTCAGTCGTCTTTTAGGAAGCGTCATTATGCTGGAAACAAGTCGCGCCTCAAAGCCAAATTCTTCAGCTTTTTCGTTATTTTTATTCATTCTCATTCTTTGTTCCTCCATAGGGCACGCGCAAACCTCCGCTCCAAATGCCGCCCCATCTTCTGCTTCCACGGTGATAAGCGGCAGCAGCAACCGCGAACAGGACGGATTGCTCGGCCCCGTGCGCCGCGCACGCACGGAGACAGCTACTGTCTCAACTAAGGACGGCAAACTTGTGGAGAGTCCACGCGTGCTGTTGGAGACGACCACCTACGACTTGCGCGGCAACCGAACTGACAATACTTACTACGCGGTGGCGGGCAATTCTCTGACGGGACGGGAAATTTATAAATACGACACGAAGGGCAACATCATCGAGATGATTGTGCGCGACGCAAACGGTTCAATTCTCAACCAAGAAGTTTATAGCTACGAATTTGACGCCGTCGGCAACTGGACGAAAATGATTACTTCGGTTGCCATCATCGAAGCCGGGAAGTTAACTTACGAGCCGACCGAAGTAACTTACCGCACGATCAGCTACTACCGCACGGATGCCGTCGTGCGAATGATCGCTTCCTCGCTCATCGCTCCTCAATCCGCAACCACAACTGCGGCAAACGCGAGCGGCATTCTTCAGCAAACGCCAAATCTCGCTTCACAAATAAGCAATGCAGGAAAGGAAACGGCATCCGAAGCAGTCGCCATACGAAATGCGGCGAACAACACGACGCGCCCGTCCACGCTTAACACCGTCGCTTCCACAACATCAGAAATATCTCCTGATTCTTCTTTATCGCCCGGAGCATCAAGCGGTAATGCAACGGGCGGAGAAACTGCTAGTAGCAGCAAAACAGAAGGCGAGCGTCCGGCCGCCAGATTGATCGAATCTCCGACAGCGAGCCAGCCGCCTACACCTTCAACGACAGCGACAACATCAGAAGAGAGAATCAATCCCAAAGCGCTCAGATTGCCCGTGCCCGTCTATCCTGAATTTGCGCGAAGCGTCGGAGTCAGAGGGATGGTCAGGGTCGAGATCGTGATTGACGAGAAGGGCAGGGTAACTTCGGCACATGCGCTCAGCGGCCCCGCGCAGTTGCAACAAGCGGCGGTAAACGCCGCGCTTCAAGCGCAATTCTCCCCAGCCATGCGTGCGGGGAAGCCTGTTCAGATCGCGGCCGTAATCGGCTACAACTTCGTCTTCCCACAGTAGCGACGGCTTGTTGTTCAGATTATTTCTCAAGCGTTTCATGTGAGTCGCCGCGCGTCATCTCTGCGCGGCTCGCCTTAAGGAGAAGTTTCAATGCAGCAGACACGTTTCATGGTCTTAACCGGACACCTCAATGATTACCCGTTGCCCGACCTCGTCGGCATACTGCGACACCAACGTAAAACCGGACGCCTGCTTATCGAATACCCGGTCGGCCCCAGCAGCTTCTTCTTCAAAGACGGCGAACTCGTTGACGTTCAACTCGGCGAACTGAGCGGCATTCAAGCCGTCTGCATTGCGATCTCGCAACCGAACGCTTCTTTCAACTTCAATCCGCTCGTTCTGCCGTCCGCGCAATCCATTGACAACTCGCTACAGAAAGTCGTCACGCAATTGCTCGATTGTTGGGACGATGAAACTCCAGCGACAGAAGTTAAAAGCGTCGGAGAGGGTCGCACGGCGAATGCGTTTTTGCCGCCCTCTACTTCAGACGAATTTATTAACGCTGAAAGAGTGCTGCCCGATAGCGATAACATCTTGTCTTTACCACCGTCGCCAGCAGCAGAAGCAGCGACGACGACAAGCGCTCGTTCCATCGTCAAACGCCGAAAGCAAGCGTTGTTTGCAGGCGCGGCGCTCGTGTTGCTGTTAATTGTTCCGGCCGTAATCGCGCTGACAACGAACTCGCTCAGGCGACGAGAGGCGCGCACTTCTGCCAATTCACCTGCCATCGAAGTGAAAGAAAATTCGACAAATGCCGCGCCAAACTTTTCCGTTTCATCTCAAAACGAAACTCCGCCCGACGCTTCGTCAAACGCGACCGCGACCACAATTCTCAACAACATAACGAGAGAAGAACGCCGCACGCCGCGTGAGCAATTCAGAACTGAAACAGGCGCGGCAAAGAGAAATGAAACAATCGCGCCGCTTGCTGCTGCGCCGTCTCCTTCATCGAGCGCGCCAACCGAAAGCGAGGCGGGGGCGGCCGCCGCCCGTAGGCAAAACGCGGTCGCTTCTCCGGCAGCATCAACAACGTCGTCTGCAACATCAGCAAGCGCGGCTTCGGGTGAGCAGACTCCAACGGTCGTGCTGCAAGTTGAGAACGGTCGCGTGACGGGAGCTAACATCGCCAATCGTCGCCCCGGCATGGAAGCATTTGAAGCGTCGGCGCTTCGCATCGCGCGGCAACGCCGTTTCCCCGCCAACACGACGGGCACTGTAACCATGCGCATCAAGGTTACGCAACAAAAGTAAACAAAAAACGGACGCGAACCGGAGAACTTTGTCAATGCTCTTTACCGAAAGCAAATTCATGAGCTGTGACGTTAACAGTTCAGCGCGCCTTCCTCTGCTCGAATCGCTGCGCGAGAAAACCGCAAGTCCACTGATTCAAGAGATGCGCCGCAGGTGTTATGAGATCGCGTTTGGCGCGGAAGAAGGCGCGAGCGGAAAAGAGCGATTGCGACAACTGGAACATGCGATTGCCGAGATGAGCGAGCTTGATAAAGGAAGCCCCTACGTTCAAGGCGATCTGTTCTGCTTTGAAGACCACGTGCTTTTTCTCATCTTCAAAAATTCTGCGCACAACGACGATGCAGCAGGAATACAGGCAGGCATTATCTACACGAGGCAAACCGCTCAACCCTTGCGGAGGCTCGATGCTTTTTGTCAGGAGGTGCAGGAGCGTGTCATCTGCGCCTCGCTGTCGAAACAAACTGAAGCCCCCGCCGGATGGCGACGAAGCAAAACGTCTCGCACAACGGCCTTCGAGCGTTTTCTCGCAAAGCAGGATATTGATTTTCTCTTTACGGCAGCGCGACGTGAAACTGCGCCGCAACGTGTGCGCGCCGCCGAATTGTTGGACGATGATTACACGCGAGAGTTTCTGCGGCGCACGCGAGAAGCGCACCTTGAAGGTTGCCCGACAAAACTTCTCAAGGGTGAGGTGAGCGGTGAGTCAGGGTTCTCGATTGACAGGTTGTCGGAAGCCGGGTTGGTACTGCGCGAAGTCTTGATCAGTTGTCGCACGACGGGGCACGCGCTCTTTCGTCTGCCTTCCGCAGATGCGTTGGCGGTGATCACGGTAAGCAACGCCAAGTGCAGCGAATGCGGCGCGCTCGTCGCCGATGAGCGTGTCGAAGACGTGATCGCCCCGACGGAGCTGGCCGCCGCGCTACTGCAAGACGCGGCATGGCTCATCAATCGTATCTACACTATCTTGCGTCGTCTCGGCGTCCCCGCCGCAGAGATCGCTATCGCGCCCGTGACGAATTTGGGCGAAGCGCACGTGATGGTTAACATCTGCGGCGAAGCGTTTCTCTTTGTGCTAAGGGATGGAGATTTGACTCCGGCGCTGGCGCGGCGCGCCATTGATGCCGAGATGGAAGCGGGAGTTGCGCGCTTAGTCGTCGTTGCGACGGGCAGAGTGCGCGATGAGGCGCGACTTTTTCTCAGCGAACACGCCGCCCGCCGCGCGCGCGGCGGCACAGACATCGAAGTCATGATCATCGAAGGCGTGAATGCGGTCGCTTCAGAACTTCGCCGTGCCTTAGAACGTTTTTCGCGCGATCTGATCGCCGAAGAGCTTTGCGCTTTAGACGCAAACCTCGGTTTCAGCGCGAGCCGTTTAGTGATGGCGCGATTTGAAATGCTGCAAACGAATCTTACGACGAACGCCGATTACGTTCCTCCTCCTCCTGCCACCACCAGCCCGCATTCTTCCACGCGAGGAGAAGTAAAACTTCTTCTTCCGCCGCTTGATCACGAATCTCCCGACGCGCGCAGCAGCAGCGTGAACGAACGCCGCGATCTGTCTCTCAGTATGTAGAACTTCGCTTACGCGTGAATTCCTTGTCTCTCGTCATACCATCTTATGTTTCCGTGTGCTGAAACATACATGATGAGCGATTGCGTAATTCAAATTCTGCAAAGAACAATTGTTTAAAAGCTGATCAAACTGCCTTCGCCGAATCGTCCGCTAGATTACATACAAGAAACGGTTTTTCCTGTATAATCCTTCATTCCTAAAAATCGCCCGCAAGCCGCCGAACGAATTTAAGCGTTAACGGAACTCGTGGAGCGACGCAGCCGAAGGGCGCGTTTCAGGTAAGCGTTTATAGGGGAATTTAAATTCCCCTCGCTTCTCTTTCGGTGCAGGTAATTGTGGTGCGCTTTCGTGATGAGCGCGGATAAGGGGTTGGAGGTAACGATGGGAAATTTGCAAACACCGCGCAGTGAAACACCAAACGCTGTTAATAATGATCTACGTGTTGCGCCACTAGCCGATCTGATCTGTTTTTCAAGCTTGCGATGGGACAAGCTTAATGTGGAACTCAAAACCATTCTCAGCCAGTGGGCGAGAGAGGGAAGGCGTGTGTTCTTTGTCGAAGAACCGATGTTTGACGCCGGTATGGTGGCGTGCCTCGACGTGCTGCGGCGCGAAGACGGAGTTTACATCGCGGTGCCGCATCTTCCCTTCGGTTTCGCCGGGCGCGCGAGTGTGGAGATGGCGATGCAAGGATTGCTTGACGATCTGTTTGCCACGAAGGACATCGGCGAACACGCCCTGTGGTATTTCACTCCGACCGCGCTTGCGTGGACAGATCATCTCAAACCGCTTGCCACGATCTACAACTGCGTTGACGAACTCTCGGTCGCTTACGAAGAATCAGACGCATTTCGTGATGTGGAAGCGGAACTGATCGCTCGCGCCGATCTCGTGTTTGCAGATGAAGCGAATTTATCTGCCGCGAAGCGCGCGCAGTATCCGCAACATAAAGGACTACATGCGATTGAGTGCGGAACGAAAGGTTCATCCAAAGAGGCGTGGGCGCGCGCCTCGCTTCTCGCTAAAAATCTAATTGATGCCCGGCGCAGGCTTGCCTCTAACGCGGGCGCACCCGGCGGCAAAGATCGCTCATACACGGCCGGCGCATCCGTCGTTTAGTCTCTTCGCTCAAGGTCATTGACGCAAACCGAAACGTCAGTGACCTTTTCATTTCTCGTCGCAATCAATCCGAATCGTCTGTGACAGGTGATTGTGACAATAGCTTTGGGCTTGTAAATCGTCTGACGGGTCGTTTACATTTAGCCACCGTCTTCAGCAAAAGAATATCGCAACAATCGAATTAAACTCTCAGCCTCGAGGAGATGCTTTATGACATTGAACCGTTTTATCGCAAGCGTCCTAGCCGCCGCTCTGCTCGCGTCGAATCCCGCCTTCGCGCAAAGATCGCAAGCGGCACCCATGCCCCCGACCGCCGAAGCGCAGACGCGGGTCGCGGCATTGCCCGAAATTAAATTTACCGAATACAAACTCAAGAACGGCCTGCGCGTCATTCTCCACGAAGATCATTCTGTGCCGATTGTCGGCGTCAATCTCTGGTATCACGTCGGCTCGAAAAACGAAGTGCAAGGTCGCACCGGCTTCGCGCACTTGTTTGAGCACATGATGTTTCAAGGCTCGAAGAATTACGACGATGATTATTTCAAGCCGATTCAAGAGGCGGGCGGCACACTCAACGGCTCGACTGATCCTGATCGGACGAACTACTGGGAAGTTGTGCCCTCAAACTTCCTCGAACTCGCCATCTTTATGGAAGCCGACCGCATGGGCGTGCTGCTCGACGTTTTGAACGACGCCAAACTCGCTAACCAACGCGATGTCGTTAAAAACGAAAAGCGGCAGAACTACGACAATCGCCCTTACGGTTTAGTCGGAGCGCGCATCAACGAAATTCTTTATCCTGAAAGTCACCCGTATCATTGGCTGACTATCGGTTCGCTCGACGACTTAACGAACGCTTCGCTCGACGACGTGAAAGGTTTCTTCCGCCGCTTCTACACGCCAAACAACGCTTCGCTTTGCATCGCCGGAGATTTCAATCCGCAGCAAGCGCGCCAGTGGGTGGAGAAATATTTCGGCCCCGTTGCGAGCGGCCCCGCCGTCGCCAAAGTTAATCCCGCGCAGCCGCGACTCGACGGCGAACGACGCGAAGAGATGCAGGATCGCGTCGCGCTGCCGCGCCTCTACATGGTGTGGCATTCGATGCCGCAATACACGCCCGATGAACCGTCGGCCGACACGCTTGCCACAATCCTCGGCGGCGGCAAATCTTCGCGCCTCTACAAAGCCCTCGTCTATGATCGCCAGATCGCGCAAGACGTTTCCGCCTTCAACGGTTCGCAGGAACTCGCCGGAACTTTCCGCATCACCGCGACCGCCAAACCCGGCAAGACGCTCGCGGAATTAGAAAAGGCGATCAATGAAGAGATTGAGCGCATCAAGAAAGAATCGCCCACTACCGAAGAGTTGTCGCGCGCTTACAACGCACGCGAAGCGGCGTTCGTCTATAGCCTGCAAACAATCGGCGGCTTCGGCGGACGAAACGATCAGCTTAATCAATACGCGACCTTCGTCGGCCAACCCGGTTACTTTCAGCAAGACCTCGCTCGCTACAGTCGCGTAACAGCCGATGATGCCAAACGAGTTGCTAATCAGTATCTAAC
>JACDAW010000247.1 GCA_013695245.1 Pyrinomonadaceae bacterium
ACCCGCACACGCCGCGCGAAGGCGGATGGTGGGCGCACATGGGCTGGATTCTGACGGGCACGGCGCAGCAATACTCCGTAGCGACTCAGCGCCGCTACGCGCCAGACCTCTACAAAGATCGTGTTCACCGATTGATCAATCAATTCTATTACGTGCCGCTCGCTTTAAGCGGAGTCGTTCTCTACGCGCTCGGCGGCTGGTCGTTCCTGCTGTGGGGATTATTCTTCCGCGTCACCTTCGGCTTGCACGCGACGTGGCTCGTTAATTCCGCGACGCACATGTGGGGTTCACGCCGCTTCGACATTGACGACGATTCGCGCAACAACTGGTGGGTCGCGCTCCTTAGTTTCGGCGAAGGTTGGCACAATAATCACCACGCTCACCCGGTCGCCGCGCGCCACGGCTTGAAGTGGTATGAAGTTGACATGAACTGGTGGGGCATCCGCACGTTGCAGCTTTTGGGTTTGGCGAAAAACATCAAACTGATTGACGACAAAGGCGCTGCGCTCGACGCAAACAAAGATTCCCGCGAACTGTCGCGCGCCGCTTAAAGAGAATTATTAGAATCGAAAACTTCTGTGGAAGATGTAGAGCGCGGGACGATGTTCTCGCGCTCTTTCTCTTTTACCGCCTTACCACATACTCAACTGTAATCCGATCTAAAATGTTATAAGCAACTTCCCCGTTGCGCGGAGGAAGCTAAACGGGCGCGAATAATTTAGAATGTCTCTATGCGCATCAGCAGTCGCCGCCGCTCCATCGCCTTCTTTATCACGCTCGGCTCGTGTCTTGTCGCCCTCGCCGTCGCGCTCAACGTCGGCTGGATTCTGCTTACGCCGCGCCAGATCGCGCTGCTCGTGCTCGGCATCATCTTTTTCAGTTTGCTGATCGCGGGATTAGTCCTCAACACGATCTTTCTGGTGCGCGAGATTCGCCGCAACGAACAACAAGATTCGTTCCTCAACGCCGTTACGCACGAACTGAAAACGCCTATCGCCTCGATCCGCCTCTACCTCGAAACCTTGCAGACGCGCGAAGTGGATGAAGCGCGCAGGCAAGAGTTTTACCGCATTATGCTCGAAGATAACGACCGCCTGCTGCACACCGTCGAACAGGTTTTGCGCGCCGGAAGCGCCCATCACAAAGGACGCAGAACGGATAAAACGGCAATTGATCTCGGACAGCTAACGCGCGAATGTCTCGAACTCACCGCCACACGCTATCACCTCGACGGTCGCGCGCTTCTTTTCAAAGAAACCTTTAACGGCGACGGCCGCGCAATCGTCTCAGGCGACCCGGAAGAACTGCGCGCCGCGCTGTCTAATCTTCTCGACAATGCGGTGAAATATTCGGAGGAGCGGGTGAATGTTCAAGTTGAAGTGGCGACATTGGATCGCAGGCGCGCGACGGTGAGCGTGCGAGATTCAGGGGTCGGCATCCCGCGCGGTCAACTCAAACGCATCTTCAAACGCTTTTACCGTGTGCCGATGCCCGTGATAAAACGCATTAAGGGCACGGGGTTGGGATTATTCATCGTGCGCTCAATCGTGGAGAAACACGGCGGGCGCGTGTTTGCCGAAAGCAACGGGGAAGGAGCGGGCAGCACGTTTACGATTCAGCTCCCGCGCATGGAAGAGAAATGACCTCGATTTTGATTGTCGAAGACGAGCGGCACTTGGCCGAAGGCTTGCGCTTCAACTTGGAAGCTGAAGGCTACCGCGTCCGGGTCGCGCAGAACGGCGAAACGGCTCTCGCCCTGCTGCTCGCGCAACCTGAAAGCTTCGCTGCGGTTCTCCTCGACTGTATGCTTCCGGGCAAAGACGGTTTCGCCGTTGCGAGTGAATTGCGCGCGGCCGGAAAGTTCGTGCCCATCTTGATGCTGACCGCGATGGGTCGCCCCGAAGATGTGCTGCGCGGTTTTGAAGCGGGCGCGGACGATTACCTGCCGAAGCCGTTTGAGTTAGAGATTCTGCTTGCGCGCTTGCGCGGGCTGCTGCGACGACGCGAATGGTTGCACCGCGAGCGCAGCACAGAACAAACAAGCCGAACGTCGAACAGCAAAGTTGAATTAGAAGACGAAGAACCGGCGAAACCTTTCGCCTTCAGTGGCAAAGTTTTCGATTTCGAGCAACTGGAACTTCGCACCGCAAGTGGCGTGGTGCGCTTAACTTTAATGGAAGCTAAATTGTTGCGTTACCTCATTCGTCATGCAGAGCGTGCCGTGTCGCGGAAAGCGATGCTTGAAGACGTGTGGGGCTTGCACGAAGAAACCGACACACGGGCGATTGACAACTTCATCGTGCGCCTACGCAAATACATCGAAGACGAACCTACTAAGCCGAAACATCTCTTGACTGTGCGCGGCGTAGGCTACCGCTTCTCTTCCGAAGCGATTTAAGATTTGCGCCACTTCCGTAAAAGCTTTTGCATAATCCGCCCTCTTTGTTACACACTACGCTTCCCTTAGTTCCTTCTCTCGCGCATCAGCAACCGATGCGCCTTCGTGTCAAAATTCTCAGGTTAGCAATTTAAGAAACGATTGCCCCTCTCGTTTATATTACTAACCGACGGACTAGCGGCTTTCATGGCTTGCGACTTGCGCAGCATTTGAACCATAATAGAAACCGGTTGGAGAATTGACCGATTTTGCGCCCCAGAAACGCGGCGCGCGAATATGGTTAATTAAATTTAAGGAGCGACTTTTGGCGAAGGATGATTTGATTCCAGCGGTCGGCGTAATCGTTGATAAACTGCCGAACGCTTTTTTCAAAGTAAAATTAGACAATAGCGAACACATCGTGCTGGCGCAGATTTCCGGTAAGATGCGCAAAAACTTTATCCGAATCCTGCCCGGCGACCGCGTCGCGGTTGAAATGTCTCCTTATGATCTGACGCGAGGGCGCATCACCTATCGTTACAAGTAAGATATTCGATTCACTTAAGTTGAGAAAAGATTAGACCTGAAAGGAAATAGAATGGCGACCGTTAATGTTAATCCCGGCGAATCAATCGAAAGCGCGCTGCGCCGCTTCAAGCGCAAAGTAATGTCTGAAGAGATCATCAAAGACGCGAAGAAGCACGCCTTCTTTATGCCGCCCGGACAAAAGGCGAAACTGAAATCCGCCCTCGCGCGCAAACGCAACAAACGCAAAACGCGCACGTCTCCAATGGGCGGCGGCGGACAGCGACGCGGCTAAACTTTATCAGAAGCAGGAAAAGTTTATTAGAAAGGCGATCAGAAATGGTCGCCTTTTCGTCGGCCTTTAAGGCCACCAAGTTCTGTTAGTAGCTCGATTCAACCTATCACGAGCGCGTTATATTACTTCGACGCGCTGCGTTTTTTACGCGCCGGTTCTTGTTCGCCGCGGAAGCTCGCCATTCCTTCTTTCACAATCTCTTCAGCGCGCTCCGGCCCGAAGCGGCCGAGCGGCTTAAACTCTTTATCTTTCGCCGCGTTATAAGAAACGAAAAAATGCTCGATCTCTTCGACGAGTTGCGCGCTCACATCTTCAAGCGAGCGCACCTCACGGTGAACGCGCGAGCCGGAGGCGACGGCAATCAAACGATCATTGCGTTCCGTTTTCCCTTCCTCAGTTTGCTCGGCTTCGATCACGCCGATCAAGCGCGACGGCACAAGGCAACCGACGAAAGCCGGTTCATCCATCACTACAAGTACGTCAAGCGGATCGCCATCTCCGCCGAGAGTTGACGGCACAAACCCAAAGTCAAACGGAAAGACCGCCCCCGCCGGAAGCACTCCGCCCAAACTAAACAGAGCATACTTCTCATTGAACTCAAACTTATTTCGGCTGCCCTTCGGCGTGTCAATGATGACGTTTAGATCGCCCGATTCAGCATCGTAAGTTTCCAAGTTTGTAAACACGCTGCTCGTTTCTTTACCCATCACTTTGTTTTCTTAACCTCCTTGATTGAACACAGCTTGCTGCTTAAACATCAACCCAACTTCTACGCCTATACGCCAAAACGCTCTATCCGAAGCAAGCAGTTTCGATTACTCTCCGCGAGTTTTGATCAGCAGCTTATCGTTATAAACTAAAATCGTTTCGTTTCTTTGATTACTCACCTTCGTCTCAAAACTCACCAACCCGCGTTTATCATCCTTCTTCTCCGTCGCCGCTACACGCTTCGTCAATCGAACGGTGTCGCCGATGAAAGTCGGTTTCGTAAAACGCAAACGGTCAATGCCATAAAACGCGACGACAGTATCGTTGTAGAGATTGAGATCGGCGGTGAGTCCCGTCGAGATCGCTAAAATAAGCGTGCCGTGCGCGATGCGTTGCCCGAACATCTCGTCTTTGGATAATTCCGCGTTCGTGTGCAGCTCGATGTGATCGCCCGACAATCCGGCAAACATCACAACGTCCGTCTCCGTCACGGTGCGCCCGCGCGACTGAAACGTTTGATCAACTTGAAAATCTTCAAAGTATAAACTCAAGTCACAACCTCATCCATTCAAGCAAACGTCATGCGCCGCCACTTCCGTTACTGCCGTCGCCGCGCGCCGTGATGTAGCGGTTGACGGTCGCAACGAGATTATTACGCCCTTCGGTCAAGGCTTCGATCTGCGTGTCGTGCTTTTCAAGCAATCCGGTGATTAAAGTGTGCGAACGCTCAAAGCGGGCGATTCTCTGTTCGTGATTTTCCTGTCGTTCGGTAGGTATCATGTGGCGTTCGGCGAGCGTCGTCAGAATCGTTTCCGCTCGTTCCAACTGCTCGGCGGAAGCATCCGGCGACTCGACGATGAAGTTGATGATGCGCTCAAGCTCATCATTCGTCATAAACTTATCACTCCTCCAGCTTCATCGCTCACCAAGCGAGTTTGTGTTATTCACGGTACAAGCACAAGCTTTCCGAACTGCGCGCGATCTTGCATCAACTCGTGTGCGTGTCGCGCTTCCCTTAACGGCAACACCTGATCAACGACGGCACGCAGTTGTCCTCTCTCAACAAAACGCAACGCATCAATCAACTCCCACTTCGCGCCCATAAATGATCC
>JACDAW010000248.1 GCA_013695245.1 Pyrinomonadaceae bacterium
ATGCGCGCCTATATCATTAAGCTACTTGATTTCATGGTTAATCCTGAGATCAATTCAGTAACGAGCGATAAGTAATAAAACTTGTCCCGGCTTGTTACCTGTCGCTTGTTACTTTAATGAATTTCGACGAGTCGCTTCGGTATCTTCTAAGCTTGGGTCATGAAACCCTTGCGATGAAACTCGGACTCGCTAATATCAAGCGTCTGCTTGAGCGTCTGGGCGATCCGCACAAGTCTTACTTTGTAATTCAAATCGCAGGCACTAACGGTAAGGGTTCGACCGCCGTGATGCTCGATTCCGTTTGCCGCCGCGCTTCTCTTAACACAGGGCTTTACACTTCGCCGCACCTCATCTCGCTCACTGAACGAATACGCATCAAAAGTTCTGAGATCGCGCCTGCGGATTTCGCGCGGATCGCCACCCTTGTGCGCCGCGAAGCCGAAGCTATGCAGATGGAGAGCGGCGCGCTACCCACTTTCTTTGAACAAGTAACTGCCATCGCGCTCGTCGCATTTCGTGAATGTAAAGTTGACTTAGCCATCCTTGAAACGGGTCTCGGCGGGCGACTCGATGCGACGACCGCCGCGCAAGCAGCGACGATTGCGATCACGCCCATCTCGATTGATCATCAAGAACATCTCGGCGAGACGCTCGCTCAAATCGCTGCTGAAAAGGCGGCAGTTATCCGCCACGGCGCGACGGCGATCATCGCGCCGCAGCAGGCGGCCGCGCGCGAAGTGATCGAACGCCGCTGCCGCGACGAGCGCGTCACACCGCGTTTTGTTTCAGACGCCGTGATACTGAAGGGCATGTGCGACGACGAACGATTGCGTATCACGATCAAAACTGACCAAGACGTTTACGAAGATGTATGTCTTGGTTTGCGTGGTAAACATCAAACGGTTAATGCGACGGTCGCCGTCGCCCTCGCCGAAAGTTTACGCGCGCGCGGTTTTGCCGTTTCGCATTCAAACATCACGGAAGGACTTGAGGCAGCGCGTCATGCCGGACGTTTAGAAAAGATCACGCGCGGCGCTCAAACGTATTTACTCGACGGGGCGCACAATGCGGACGGGGCGCAATCTCTCCGCGCCTATCTCGATGAATTCATCCGCGCTCCCGTAACCGTCATCTTCGCTCTCATGCGCGATAAGGATTTACAAAGCATCGCTCAATCGCTCTTCCCCGTTGCGCGTCGCTTGATCTTCGCACAGATTGAAAACCCGCGCGCGGCGACGCCTGAAATGCTCGCCCGCGCCGTGCCGTCTGCTGCGGGTTCAAGTAAAATCACGCTTGCGCCAAACTCTGCCGAAGCCTTACGCATCGCGCGCGAATCAGCCTTGCCCGGCGAACTCATCTGCGTTACGGGTTCGCTCTATCTCGTCGGCGAAATTAGAGATTTGCTTAATAGTGGCGCAGACCAAAACAGATAAGAGCATGAATTTTGAGTTTAGTTTATGAACACATCCGGCGAAAAACTCCCTGAAGTTCTCTCAAGCGAAGACGTTTACGCGGGGCGCACCTTTAGCGTGAGCGTTGACACCGTGCGCGAAACGGGCGCGCGCTACAAACGCGAAATCGTTCATCATCCCGGAAGCGGTTGCGTCGTTGCGCTCTTTGACGACGACACGGTGGCGCTCGTGCGGCAGTATCGTCATGCGGCGCGCAAGTATTTGCTGGAAATTCCGGCGGGCAGTCGCCGCAACACGGAAGAATCACCCGAAGATTGCGCGCATAGAGAGTTGGAAGAGGAACTTGGCGTAACAGCCGGAAGCTTGGAACTGCTCGCGGAATTTTACCCGTCGCCCGGTTTCTGCGCTGAGAAGATGTGGGTTTACCTCGCCTCAGAATTAACTCAGACACAGCAGAATCTTGATGAAGATGAATTTATTGATATTGTTCGCATACCTTTTCAAGAGGCGCGCGTAATGATTGCACGAGGCGAGATCGAAGATGCCAAAACGATCATCGGAATCACGCTGGCCTCATCGCGCAGCAATCGAAGAACTTAATCTCCGTGTTCGGCGGGTTTAAGATAGTGCCGGAAGAGGCGCACACGAGATTATTTTCAAAGCGAGAGATGAATTTAACAGAATGATAGCCTTCTGGCGTTAACTGAAGGCGCGCAACGGGCGACGACCAACCGCATAGAGCTTAAACTTCACCGCACGATTGACCCGCGCGTGCGTGCTCTCTTACACTTCCCTCTGTGAACACATCCACCGATTCAATAGACTCAAACGAATACGCGCACTTTGATGCGCTGCCTCCGGCGTATTCAACGATTGATCCGAACAATCCGCGGTGGGGTGTAGCAGGCGCGTTTTTTGTTTGGTTTGCGGCCCTTTGGATGCTGGCTTTGATTCCGGCTTTCGCTGTCCTCGTTTTTCTTTATCTCAAAAACCCTGCGCTTTCGCCAGATCAATTTTTGCGCGCGGCGGTAAGCGATCCGGCGGCGGTGCTTGTGCAAATCGCGGCCGTGATTCCGGTTCACCTGCTAACGCTCGGCGTCGCGTGGGCAGTGGTGACGCAATTCGGCAAGCGACCTTTTTGGAAGCAGCTCGGTTGGAGTTGGAGCGAAAACTTTGGATTTTGGTCGAGCGTCGGATTGGCTGTTGTGCTACTTGTGATCGGCGGATTGCTCACCTATCTCTACAAAGGAGATGAAACGGATTTAGAGCAGTTGATTGCCAGTTCAAATGCGGCGCGTTTTACGACGGCTTTTCTGGCGGCGATTACTGCGCCGCTCGTAGAAGAAATCGTTTACCGCGGCGTGCTTTACCCGGCGGCGCAGCGTGTGATGGGTATGTTCTGGGCAGTCGTTGTGGTGTCGCTGCTCTTTACCCTTCCGCATGTTTTGCAGTACAGACAGAACATCGCCATCATCGCAGTTATCTCCGCTTTTGGGTTTGCGCTCACGATTGTGCGCGCCCGCACGAAGCGATTGCTTCCATGCTTCGTGATGCACGCCGTCTTCAACGGCATTCAAGCGATGGCGCTTGTGCTCGATCCGTTCGTTAACAAAGCGAATCAAACGGGCGGCAAACAGATGGGCGCGATTTTCTACACATCATTCATTAAGTTTTTAAACTAAGCTTCTGCGAAAATCACAAAAAGAATTTGCGTGCGTTGAATTTAAATTCAACGCACGCAAACATTTTCACTGCCTTGAAGGAATGAACGATTTTTATTGATCTCTGGGACGTTCTATCCCGCGTTGCATTCCGCCTCTATCAGGCATATCCATTCGCGGCGCACGCGGCATTTCAGACGGAGAGTTCATTCCCGGATTGCTACTCGCCGGTTGAGAAGGCATCGGCGAATTGCTTCCGGGATTGCCGCCCCCGACCACCGCGCCGCCGTTGCCACCACCGCCTGCCACAGCTCCATTACCTGGCCTATAGCCCACGGGGTACGAGTAATAGCTGTAACCGAAAGGACTGTAATAGCCGAAGCCGTAAGGCGAAGTTAAATCCGAGTAGAAAGGCAGAAACCAATAGCAACGAAGCGTCGGGTTGTAAACCCAGAGTCCGAGACGGCCGTAACGAAACAGGTCGTCGGAATTAAAACTTGCCAACGCTCGATTGAGATCGCGATTGCGCGCGAGTTTGCGATTGTTCTCCAGAAGCGTCGAAGCACGCTCGCGGCTCCACAGATCAAGTGCGTCCTTGTTCTTACCCTCAAACTTCGCAACTTCGGAAGTCGCGCCGCCCCCGCGCACCGTAATCGTCTTGCCTGCCTTTACTACAACTGCCGAGCTTCCGACTAAAGCACGACCTTTACGCACAAAAACTTCGGTTGCGTTTGCTGCTGCGAGAGCGTTGATGCGATAGATGCCACTTCTAACAAGCGTCACGCCCGTCTGCGGAGTAGCGATCTCAATGCTTTGCTCGGCGTCAATGCTTGCTTCGACGACAATGCTTCCTGCCACCACCTTAAGCTGCGGATGCGCGACGCTTGAGCTAGACAACTCAAACTCCGATGACTCGCCGACGCGCACGAACGAGCCCGGATTTAGCAGCACCTCGAAGCGCCCGTTCGATCCGGTTTTAACACGGTCTCCGGCTTCGAGACGATCTTCCACTGTGAGCGTGCGCCACGCGGAAGTCCCCTCACGGCGCACCGTTATTGAGCCGGAAACGAAATTGATCTGCCCCGCTTTGGCCGATATGACGTATTCGCTGCGATTCTGCGCTGATGCTATCACCGCGCCGCAAACCAAAGCGACTGCCAAGAGAAATAGACTTCCGACGTGAAGCTCGCGCGCTCTTTTCATTTCGCAACTCCTTTTCGCTGGTAAAACGGACAGGTTGTGTGGACAGCGTGGATTATGTAACAGATCGCGAATTAACGCAAAGAATTTTCGAGCGCGGCAAGCACGTCCGCATCCGCGCCGCGCAAAATCAGAACCGTGTCGCCCGCGCGCTTAACAATCGTTGAGCGTTGAGCGTTTCGCCAGATGATTTGCGCGCCGTCGTTGCTTGCGTCTTTGCTTACGTTACCGGAGTTGCGCTTGAGCGCGTTGTAGGCGTTAAAACACTCCATCGCTTCTTCGGGTTTATCCCACACGGTTTTCCAAACGAAGAGCGGTGTGCCACGGCCTTTCGCGCTCTCAAACAGATACGCACGGTCGCCGCCCCACCCGGCTGCCGCGCGCGCAGCGTCTTTTGTAGATAAACCTGCCATCAGCAATCCGCGCACGCCCGTTTCGCCGAGCGGCGTGGAGGCGACCACACGCCAATTGTTAGCAGAGAAAATTGATTCATCGAGTTCAATATTGCGCGGCACAATGTCGGGCGCATTGGACAAAAATTTCTCCGGGTGAAGAATCTGTTCGGAAGATTGCGGCGGATGGCGAAACAGTTCATCAACTCCCTTTTCGCCGCGCGCGCGCCTGACGGCTTCGACAAAGCGCGTGCCGTCGCGGTAGCGAAAGATAAACGTCTCGGTTAAAAGCGGCGGAAAGAGTCGCCCGACTTCCTGACGATAATCATTAAACCTTTCATCTTCCGCGCGCGCGATCTCATCAAGCGACTTGCGCTCCCACGCGCCGTTTGTATCAACGCGACGCTGCACGCCGACTGCGTCGCCTTCAACGACGGCAAACATCGCCTCTGCGCGGTCGAAGCTGTAGGGACGGGCGAGAAGCAGATTAAGTAAATCAAAGTGTTGATCCTGCAAGGCGTGGACGAATTCGTGCGTGAGCAACGAATCGCTTGAGTTTTTGTCCGCCAACAGCAACACCTGTTTGTCGAGCGGCGAATAAGTGGCGTTGGCAGAAACGGCCGCGAAACTTGCGGCGAGCGTCGCAAGGTCAGTGCCTTCGGGCAACATGCCACCAGCGATCCCCAGACGGCTCAACGCCCGAAGATCGTTGCCGCCCAAAACTTCCGCCATCTCGCGCGAGCGCGTGCCGTATTCCCAACCGGAGAGTTCCGTCATGCCGACATCTGAGTCCCACGCGAGTTCGCGCGTTGCAGCGGCGACAGTGGCCGCGCGCGCGCGAAGTTCCGCTAATTCAGGCGAAAGCGGACGCACGGGCAGCGGTGGCAGCGTGCGCGCCGCAGCAGGCACAACGGTCGCTGGATACGCCCCTGCTACACGCCGCACCGAACGTCTATTATTACACCCGGCTAAAACGAATAAGAGCGTGAATACGATTGTAAGAATTGCTAGTCGGTTTCCCTTTGACATCAAAGCCTTAGACGCACAAACACGCGCCCGCGATGCCGCCACAATCAGTCATACGGACATTTACTGTAGCCGATACCCGCGCCGCCCGCGCACGATGAGGTTCGGACGTTGCGGCACGGTGACGCGAATCCCGCGCCAGCGGCCGTCGCGTTTCTTATCCGTCGGCAAGTAAGTAAACGTGTAAACCGTTCCGATGTCGGCGACGACTCTCTCATAGACGCCCGCCAAATCTTCGAGCCGTTCGACTTCGTAAAAGACGCCGCCGCCCGCCTCCGCCAATTTGTTCATACGCTCGTAAGCCGTATCAACCGTTTCGGGCTGCACGTCTTCGGGGCTGAAAGCTTCATACTCGGTGTTAAGCCACAAACTGTAAAGCACGCCATCGAGTTCTTCCGTGCGATGAAGAATGTCGCTGTAAGGTATGCTTGAGCCGTCGCCGCGCACGTTCGGCAGAGAGCTATCGAGTCCGTCGCTCATCAGGATGACAGCGCTGCGTCGCTTGTTAGCGGAATTCTTTTCGATTAAGTCCAACGCGAAATTCATCGCGTCGTAAAGTTTCGTGCTGCCTTGTGGCTGCTCCATCGCGTTAATGCGGCGGCGCAAATCCGCGCGGTCGGTCGTCGGCGGCGCGACGAGGACGGGCGCGGCGGCGAAGGTAACGACGGCGATGCGATCTTGCGGGCGCGCGGCGCGGACGAAGCGCAAGGCGGCGGTGCGAATTAAATTCACCACATCGCGCGTCGAGCCGGAAAGATCAATGAGCAGCATGAGATCAAACGGCGCAGAGGAAGATTCAAAACTTCTGATCGTTTGCTCCGTTCCATCTTCGTAAATCTTAAAATCGCTTTCGGCGAGTCCGACAACGCCGCGCCCGCTCGTGCGATCAACGACGCTCATGTTAAGCGTCACGAGATCGGTTTCGACGCGGATCACGTCGTCTTCATCAACCTCTTCGGGGGTCGGCGAAGGTGCAGTGACAGAGACATTAGGAGTCGGCGTTGCCTGCGGGCGTTCGAGGACAGGAGGCTGCTCAGTGTTTGTCGTCGCGGCAACATCGCCATTTTCCATCGCAAGCGGGGCGAGCGTGATGCGTCCGCTCAGCGACGTGAGACGCACGATTTTGTTTCCCGCGCCGAGTCGTGTTTGCAGAATTCTCCGGCGTGTGCGTGGATTTTGCTTGTTCTCATCGAGTGTGGAGACGATTTGCCCCCGACGTGATTGCGCCGTTATCAGTGCGTCGCTGGCGGCGGGGATTTCCAACAGTACGTTTCCGGTTGTAGTCTGCGCGACGAGCGACTGAGGTAAACCTCGCACTTCGACTTTGCCTTTGGCGGTTGTAATTTGCAGGCGGGCGAAAGTTGGAACATGAAGTTTCAGATTCACCGTCCGCGCGCGCCGCGTGCCCGGACGGATCAACGTGCTAACGGTAAGCAATTGATTTGTTCTTCCGATACGCACGGGAGGTTCTGGCTCATTCGCGGCGGATTCGAGCGCGACATACTTTTCGTTCCACGTCTCGACCGTCACGTCGCCTCTTAAATTTTCCACGCGCAGGCGCGCGTTGCGCGGCAGATCAAAACGCAGTCCTCTTCCCGCATCGTCTTCTTGCGCGTCTGCGCTCTGCGGCAATGTGACGTAAACGAAGCACAAAACAAACAGCGCAGCGCACGCATAAAAATCTTTTAGCGTCGCTCTACGCATCGTGAAGCCGCGTTTGTTCTTCTTGGGCACCGAAAACTCTATTTGCTTTAGCGCTCAATCATATCGAGCATTGATGATTTCTCTTCAGGTTTTGGCGCGGCCGGTTTGGGTGCAACCGGCGCGGCTGCCGCCGCCGCATGATCGGCGAGGCGCAGTTGCAGGTTGTTAGCATTCGTCGCATAGCTCAATGCTTCCTCTTTGCCCACCGCCCCGCTGCGCACAAATTTTTCCAGTACGCCGTCAAAGGTTTGCATCCCGTCGAGTTCGCCCTGATCCATCGCGTCCACGAGCGAGCGACCTTCCGCCTCGCCCTGTTCGACGTATTGGCGCGTGCGCGCCGTGGATTTCAGGATTTCAATTGCGGCGACTCTTCCTTTGCTGTCGGCGCGCGGGAGAAGTCGCTGCGAGACGATGAAGCGAAATGTTTGTGCGATGCGCGTGCGGATCGCGCTTTCTTCGTTTTTCGGGAAGACGCCGATGATTCGGTCTATTGTTTTAGAGGCGTCAATAGTGTGCAAGGTTGACAGCACAAGGTGACCCGTCTCGGCGGCTTCAAGCGCCACCTCAATCGTTTCGCGGTCGCGCATTTCGCCGACGAGAATCACTTTCGGCGCCTGGCGCAGGGCGGCGCGAAGGGCCAATGCGAAACTCGATGTATCGGAATGAACCTCGCGCTGATGCACGGTCGAATTCTTGTGCACGTGGAGAAATTCAATCGGGTCTTCGATGGTGATGATGTGATAGTGCTTCGTTTCGTTAATGAGATCGATAATTGCGGCGAGCGTCGAAGATTTGCCGCTCCCCGTCGGGCCTGTGACGAGCACGATACCGTTTTTTATTTCCGTGATCTCTCGCAACACGTCGGGCAGACCGAAATCCTCGAAGCGCGGGGCGCGCGGCGGAATCACGCGCATTACGATGGCGTGTGTGCCGCGCTGCATGAAGATGTTGACGCGAAAGCGGGAAAGACCGGGCGCGCTGAAGGAAACGTCGGCCGAGCCATGTTTTTCCAGACTTTCGGCCGCCTGCTGTTGACTGCCGATAATGGCTTTAGCGATCCCGGCGGTGTGCGCAGGGAGAAGTTTTTCAAGTCCCGGCACGTGGACACCTTGCAATTTGCCGACCAGTTCCACTTGCGGCGGGCGGCCGGGCGAGAAAATAAGATCGCTCACTTTGTCCGAGACAGACAACAGGCGCTGTAGCACAGTTAAGAAATTCGGCGGCGCGGCGGCGTTTGCTTCAGTAGAAGTTGTAGGCGGAGTTGATGGTAGCTGTGTTGTGCTCATGTTTTTCCTAAAGGCGAGGGGTGAAGTTTAGCAGAATCTTCGTGACAAAAATAAAACGCGGGTTGAAACCAACTGCGTTACGGTTAGCGTACATCAAAGTGAAGGTCGAAAGCGAGTTTTTAATTTTCGAGGCTCGCGGACAATCGGTTGAGGGGAGGCGTGAAAGATAATGGCAACATATCGAGACCCTGTGCGCGTCTTTGCTCCGCTTGAGGTTGTGGAGCGTTTGCTTGAGATTCGCGCCGACTTCGGCTATCCGGCCGCGTTGTTCGTTCGTTCATCGGACGATCTGGCAATTTATCTTGACGCTTACGGGTTCGATGTCTATGCCTTCTCCGATGCCGAGCCGACGTTTCAATTCGGCAAGTACCGTGCCGCGTGCGCACCCGGCGGCAACTATGCCCACAATTCGGCGGGCGCTCACTAGAGCTTAGCTTTTCATAAAATCTTGTCAACAAAAAAACGCGGAGGATGTAGCCCACTGTCCTCCGCGTTTTTCTCTATTTTTACAAAACCCGCACCACGACAAAGGTTATATCGTCCGTCGCGCCGCGCCCGCCCGTCCAGCGCAGCACGTCTTCGTAAATAAAATCTATTATTTCTCGCGCCGACTTTCCTCTTCCCTCGCGCACAACCTCTTCCAGACGCTCGCGCCCATACTCTTCCCCTTCGGGTGAATTCGCCTCCGTTACGCCATCCGTGTAGAGCACCAGCGTCTGCCCCGCTTCGAGCGGCAAGTAATATTCGTAATAACGCGCGCCCTTAAACATGCCGAGCGGCACTTCGCCGCGCTCGATGAAACGCCCGTTGCCCTCCGCATCCATCAAAAGCGGCGGATTGTGTCCGGCGTTCGCGTAAGCGAGCGTCTTATTGGTCGCATCGAGCACGCCATAAAACGCCGTCACGTATTGATTGTTCTCAATTGACTCCCACAGCAGATAATTCACTTTCGACATCGAAATGTTAGCCGCATAACCGATGTGGATCGCAGCACGCAAACTCGCGCGGAGGAAAGCCATCAACAATGCGGCGGGCACGCCTTTGCCAGAAACGTCAGCGATCACGAGTCCGATTTGATCCTCGTAGATTTGCACGAAGTCGTAATAATCACCGGAAACCTCTTCGGTCGGAAAATTGTAGGCGCTAATGTCGAAGCCTTCTAAGGCCGGATCGCGCGGCGGGAAAAGCGAAAGCTGCACGTTGCGCGCGATTTCGAGCTGCGCTTCCAAGCGTTTCTTTTCAACAAGTTGCTCGTGCAGCATCGCTTTTTCAATAATGATCGCTACTTGTGAAGCGAGAAGCATCAAGACTTGCAAATCGTCTTCCGTGTAACGGTTCAACTCGTCCGATTCGAGATCGAAGACGCCGATCACTTCGTCGTTCGAGACGACGGGCGCGACCATTTCGGAGCGTGTCCGCTCGCGTGCGTTGACGTAGCGCGGATCGTGGCGCACGTCCGGCGAGATCACGGCTTCGCCCGTCTGCGCCACGAAGCCAATGATTCCCTCGCCTGCTTTCAAACGCAGTTCAGATAATTCCTCGATGTCGTAGCCGCGCATGATCTCGGAACGGAAAACATTAAAGCTCTCTTTTTCATTTTCCGCGCGCTTTATTTTCGGTTCGATGATGTAGATTCCGGCGGCATCGTAAGGCAAAAGCGATCCGAGCGTGTCAATGACGAGCGTGAGAACCTCTTCGACGTTGAGCGAGCGACTGATCTTTTTCGTAATGTCGAGGAGCAAGCGCAGTTTGTCCACAACGGAGAGTTCCTCCGCAGGTGACAACGCCGCTTCCTTCGTTCCATCAAACATGGTTAATTCCAATTCAAAAACTTCCTGTGACGCGCGAGAGTTCCCAACCGCTCTTTTGATTATACGCGCATTTAAAACAACTATGAACGCAGAATTATAAGCAGTAAATTGAAATTCAGCGTTGCGCGCTCACACTTTCTTTTCAATCGCCATCTCCGTCAGCAAAGCGAATTCGAGCGCAGCCGACGCTCGGTGACGAAAAAAATCGTTCACATCACTCGGCAGTTCAATGCACGCGGCGACGGCTCTCCGCCTCGCAAACATCTCAACGTAACGCTGCGCCGCGCGCCTTCCCGCTTCGTCCGGGTCAAGCGCAAGGCAGATTTGAAAACGCGCCAACTGCGGCAACCACTCTTCGCGCAAGCCGCCCGCGCCGACGAGGCCGACCGCCGGAAAGCCATGCGCCGAAAGCGTCAACGTATCTGTAAACCCTTCGACGAGGTAAACAATCGAATTGCTTTTCAACCCCACAAGCGCATCCATGTTGTAGAGCGCAGGAACATTGCCGCGTAAATTGTGCCAGCGCGGTTCGATTCCGGCGGCGGTCGTCCGCGCCTGCATATATATAACGCGATTTTCAACACGAAACGGGAACAGCAAACGGTGACGATAAAACGTTAAGTGTTCGCGCGAATTAAACAACCCACTTCGTTGCAACTCATCGAGCGCGAAGTTTTGAGCCATCCGCCGCATCACCCGGCGATAAGCGCGGCGCGGGAAATAGGCGATCCCGGCGCGCTTAATAGTTTTACGATCAATGCCGCGCCTCTGCAGATAGTTGATGCCTTCCGATTGATCCTCATCGTCGCACACCTCTAAGAACACACGGCAGATCGCTTGCATCTGCTCCGCGTCGAGTGGTTCGTATGTTTCGGACTGTAGAATCGCCTCCGCATCGGGCGCGGCACGGAATCTGAGCGGCAGTTGTTTCGAAGTGTTTCTAATGCCAAGCTCGCAGGCAAGTTCATTGATCGCGCGCCCGAACGAAACATCGTGCATCAACTCGTAGAAACGAAAAACATCTCCACCTTCGTCGCGCGAAAAGCAATGAAAAAGCCCGCGCTGCACATCAACGGAGAGACTCGGATTTCCGCGCCCACTATGATTGTGTGAGGGAATTGGGCAAAGGGCTTGGAAGCGCGCGTTTGAAGATTGCTCGTTCGCGGAACGGCAGTAGCGAAGATAGAACGTGCGGTAATCAATGCGCCCTTTGATTTCATCGCGCAATCGCCGCAACCGCTCGCGTCCTTCGTCGCCTTGTTCCATACCCTTCCAAACTCTACCGCATTTGAGTACTACATCTTTTCTCCTGCCGTGCTCTGTATTCCGCCCACAAGCGTGAAACCTTCATGCGATATTCGACAAGCTCGCGGCTCACATTAAAGTGGCGCGCGATCTCGACGGATGTTTTTCCGGCGCGAACGAAACGGCGCAAAGGGGCGTAAGGAACAAGTGCGGCCGCGCCGACAGCATACGCGGCTTCTTCGTCCGCTTCGTTGTAGTCGCGGGCAGCGAGTTTGCCGCGTCCGTTGTCGGAGACGATGTTGAGACGGTTGGCGCGATGACCGAGAAAGACGTGGCAGACTTCTTCCATCAAGGTCGCGTTGTTGCGCTGCGCGCCGTGTCGCGGGTTAAGTATGATCACGCGCCAGCCGTTCGGGAGCGGACGCGAGCACGTGCCGCCTGACCACGCATCCGAGCCTGCGCCAAGAAGATGTTCGCGCGTTTCTTTCGATAGTCCGTTGATCTGCTCGAAGTCAACGACCATCAGGCGGGCATATTCAGATAGCGCGAACGGATCGAGCGGTTCGTCGTCGCTGCGCA
>JACDAW010000258.1 GCA_013695245.1 Pyrinomonadaceae bacterium
TCCATGCATCGTGGTGTTTGAAGAAATACTTTAGATTGCAACGTATAGAAACGGTGTGATACGCTTCGCAAGGTGTTGTTCGTTAGACGGGAAAGCAGGGCGAACGAAATTAAGTTGATGAAAAAGTGTCCGAAGTGCGGTAACGAATACGAGACGACGAACACCTTGTGTCCGCTTGACGGCACAGTTCTTGAAAAGACGGGCGCTGACGAACTTATCGGTCAAACGCTCGCGGGCAAGTATCGCATTGACGACCACATCAGCAACGGCGGGATGGGCGCGGTATATCGCGCGACGCACGTGCTGATGGAAAAATCCGTTGCCATCAAAGTTCTGCATCCTGCTTTAGCGGCCGACGATAAGATCGTCCAACGCTTCACCCGCGAAGCCAAAGCTGCTTCACGCATTTCACATCCGCACGCTTTAAACGTCACCGACTTTGGCGAGGCCGAGAACGGCGTGGTGTTCCTCGTGATGGAATACTTGCGCGGACGCACGTTAAAAGAAGTGATCCGCGAAGAGGGAGTGTTGCCGCTTTCGCGTGCCGTGGAGATCATTCGTCAGGTGTGCGGCGCGCTCGACGCGGCGCACGCCGAAGGAGTCGTCCACCGCGATCTAAAAAGCGACAACATCATGCTCGAAGAGTTGGACGCGGGCGATTGGGCGAAGGTGCTTGATTTCGGCATCGCTAAAATTCAGGAACCCGTCGGGCAAGACCCGGCTCTCACCGCTCCTAACCTCGTTATCGGCACGCCGCAATACATGTCGCCAGAGCAATGTTCGCAATCACCTGACATCGACCGCCGCTCTGACATCTACTCGCTCGGCATTATTCTCTTCGAGATGCTGACGGGGCATGTGCCGTTTACGGCCGATTCGCCCACCGAGATCATGATGAAGCAGTTGCAGGATGCTCCGCCCTCGTTAATGGAGGAGCGCGAAGATTTGCCAATCGAAGTGAGTCGCATCATTACGCGCGCGCTCGCCAAGCGGCCGGAAGATCGTTTTCAGTCAGCCGGGGAATTTTCCGAAGCGCTCACGCTCGCCGCCGAAGCTCCCGCTTCAACCGTTAATGATGCTTCAGTCGCATCCTCCGTCGCCGCTCCGATTAGTGAAGTTTCCGGTGAACAGGAAGCGGGGCGAGAAACCAAACGAATTGTTGTGCCGACAGGTGTTAATGAGTCGCCGCCCGACACGTCGAACACACAGCATGACGAAGCGACGATTCTGCATCCGAGTCAGAGTGCGTTCGCGGAACCTGACGCGCAGTTTGTGAATCGCCATGCCGCTCCTCCGCCTCCTTCTGTGTCAAACGGAATTCCTCTGCGGCTCGCCGTTCCGGTGGTGGCGCTGCTCGCTCTCACAGCCATTATGGCTTACACGCTAACGCGCGATTCGGGAGCACAGCCTGCGACGAACGGTGTCATGAATGCGCCGCTTGCAAGCGATCCTAACAGTCAGCCAGTGCAGCCAACTGCTCCGGCAACCGGAGAAAGCGAGCGAAACATCGCGCCGAGTTCCAACGCAGGAGCGTCAACAATGACGGGCGGATCATCTTCAGGCACGGTGAACAGGAGCGAAGGGCAAGGCGCGTCAGGCTTACCGCCGTTGATAAACATCAATGACAACAGCTCGAACAGTAACGCGGAACAGGGAAATGATAATACGGCTGCCGAGAACAGCAATGCGGAATCAACTCCTTCGTCCACATCCAACCGGAACACAAATCAACGTCGTAACACGCCTGCGCCGCAAGTAAGCCCGACGCCCGACGCCGATCCGGGTGAGCCTTCAGCTACACCGCCGCGCAGAAGGCAACCGCCATCAGATAACGCACCGCCGCCGCCCGCCACCGCCGTCCCATCGCCAGACGCGCCCTAACGAATAAGGTTTCCCGCCGGAATCTACACGAGGAGCGATTGAGTGCTTTGCTCTTGTTCGTAAACCAAATTTGTCGCCGCGCTTAGACGGCGAGAGGCTTACGCACCATCGAAATTAATTTTTCTTCGTCGTCAAATTCCAACTTCGTTTCGAGCACATAACAGGGAAGCGAAAAGTGAAGCGTAGCGAGTTTAACGGCGTCCTTCGCCGTTGTCAGCAGTCTCAGCGCGCCGTGTTGCAGCAGGGCTGCTCGTATGAGTTCGTCAACGTCTCGTTGTGTGTAGAAGCGATGATCGGGGAAGAATTTTACCAGAGCCATTTTAAAATTATCTTTCCGGGCGTGTGCGAGGAATGATTGCGGATTGCCGAGAGCACAGAAGAGCACGACCGGATGAGAGGCGGGGTCTTGCTCAAAACCCTCATCGCGCAAAGCGGGCGTGAGTGGGCGTAAGCCGCATGTGCTGACGCGCGATACGATTACCGGACAACCTTTGCTCAACTCTTCAACTTCATTCCGCAACGCTTCCACGTCCGGCGCTTGATCGGCGCGCGTGATCACAATGCAATCAGCACGCTCAAGCGCCGTGCGCCGTTCGCGCAAACGTCCGGCAGGGAGGAGCTTGCCCCCGCCCCAAGCGTCGCTGGCATCAATCGTGACGATGTCGAGATCGCGCATCATTCGGAGATGTTGAAAACCGTCGTCGAGAATAAAGGCGTCGCATCCTAAATGTTCTATCGCCCACCGCGCTGCGCCCGCGCGATCCCGGTCGCTTATGACGGCCGCGGTGCCCTGCAACATCTCAGCGAGAAGGCGTGGTTCATCGCCGCCGGTACGCGCGTCTGCCAAGAGTTGTTCCCCATCCGAGACGATGATTCGCTTGCTAATGTCCGCCCGTCCGTAGCCGCGCGTGAGAATGCAGACGCGGCGGTTTTCCTCCGCAGCGCGCCGCGCGATCCATTCGACCAACGGAGTCTTGCCTGTGCCGCCGACGGTGAGATTGCCGACGCTAATCACGGGCGCAGGAATCTTCTGAGCGCGCAGAATTTTATTTCGATAAAGAGCCGCGCGCGCCTGCACGCTCACGCCGTAGAGCGCGCCGAGCGGACTAAGGAAAAATGCGGAGAATTGCCGCATGATAATTTTAGGAAGCGCCGCAAAGCTTGCGGGCTGATAAAGCATTGATCAATGTGAATATAATAAGCGGGCTTGCCGCGCACAACTTAGGGCAAAAGAGTTTTTAAATAGTCGAGTGTGCGTTCTGTTGCGCCGCGATTATCTTGAAGCGTGCGCCGCGCGTTTGCGCCAAAACGATGGCGTTTGTCTTTATCCATTAGCAAGTCTGCGAGAACGCGCGCCACCAAATCGGGAGCTTGCTCGTTTGTAACTGCGGGGAGTTGCACAACGGCTTCCCGCCGAAGAAACGTCTCGGTGATCGAAGCGAAATTGTGTGTGTACGCGCCGGTAACGATTGTGACGCCTGCGGCCGCCGGTTCTAAGATGTTGTGTCCGCCGTGCGGTGTGATGCTTCCGCCAACGAAAACAAGCGAAGCAAGCGAGTAGACGCGCGGCAGTTCGCCGATGGTGTCAAGTAAAACGACCTCGCAAGTTTTGTCGTTGGGAGATGTTGGATTTGATCGGCGCGTCCAGATCAGATTTGAAGATTGAAGCAGGTTTGCGACTTCGGCAAAGCGTTCGGGGTGTCGTGGGGCAATGAGCAAGCGAGGTTCGAGTTTGTTTGATTCGTTCGCTCGAAGCGCAAGCTGAACTTGGCGAAACGCTCGAAGCAGAATTTGCTCTTCGGGCGCGTGTGTGCTGGCGGCAACGATGAGCGGGCGTAGAAAGTCCTCGAACCCGAAGCGAGCGGAAAGTTCATTCGTGAGAGGATTCGCTTCCGTTTCAAGTTCCGTGTCAAACTTCAAATTGCCCGAAACTTTGAGCCGTTCAAGAGGAAGTCCGAGCGCGTGGATGCGTTCGGCATCCGCGTCGTCCTGCATGATGGCAAGCGTGACGTCGCTTAACACTCGGCGCATGAAAAACTTGATGCGCGCGTAGCGTCGAAACGAATTTTTTGAGATACGACCGTTAACGAGCGCGACCGGAACGCGGCGACTCCGGCACTCACGTAGAAAGCGCGGCCACAATTCCGTTTCCATCACCAGCACAAGCGAAGGCTTGATTTTGTTTAAAGCGCGACGCACAGTCCACGCCCAATCGAATGGAAAGTAAAAAATCAGCTCTGCGCTTCTCTCAAAAGCATCGCGCGCAATTTTTTGTCCGGTGAGCGTGGTTGTCGAGACGACAATTTGATTTGAAGGGTAACGCTCAAGAAGTTGTTGTGCGAAGCTGCGCGCCGCTTGAGTTTCACCGACCGAAACGCAATGCAGCCAAATGATTTTGCCTTCGCCGCGTGCTTTTATCTCCGGCAACTCCCCCAAGCGTTGGCGAAAACCGGCCGCGTACTTGCCGTGCCGCAGCGCATCGTAAAGGAAACGCGGTGATAGCAGGATAAAGCCGAACGTGAGGAGCAGGCTGTAGAAGAAATACATGGCGGACTTTAGTTAGAAGGCAATAGTGAAAATGTAAAAGGCAAAAGTAAAGCACGAAGAAGTTGTTTATAATCTTCTTCTTTACTTTTGTATTTTTACTTTTACCTTACTTCGCGCGTTCGATATAACGTGCTTCAGACGGATCAACGCGGATGCGGTCGCCTTCGTTGACGAATGGCGGCACTTGAATCGTGACGCCGTTCTCCAGAGTCGCCGGTTTGTTGACGTTCGAGACGGTTGCGCTTTTGATCGTCGGTTCCGTGCGCGTGACGGTGAGTTCGAGAGAAGCGGGCATTTCGATGCCGATGGGCGCGCCCTCGTAGAACTCTGCTTGAATGCGCAAGCCCGGCGACAGCCACTGCGCCATTTCGCCTAAATCTTCTTCGGACAGAGCCGTCTGCTCGTAGTTTTCCGTATTCATGAAGTGGTGGCTTGAGCCGTCGGAGTAGAGATACTCCATTTCATGTTGTTCCATCTGCGCTTTGTCCACCGTGTCGGCGGAGCGAAAGCGATGTTCGAAGGATGCGCCGGTGCGCACATTGCGGAGTTTGGTTTGCACCATCGCGCGCAAGTTTCCCGGAGTATGATGCCGGAATTCAACGACTTTGCAAGGTTGCCCTTCAAAAACGATCACCATGCCGCGCCTGATCTGAGTTGCTGGAATTGCCATAAAAGATTTTAGCTCCGTAACGAAATGAGGATTAAACGCGCATGAAAACCACTGTCATGCGTCGGAGTAATTGTTAAAACTTGATAGTTTAGCGAGGCGCGTGGCTTTTTGTCCAGCGTGGAAGATCAGAAGCTCGGAGGTTTCGGTGTTTGCGGATTTGTTTTCTGAAAAGCGAAGTAGCCGGAGAAGCGGGCGAGAAACTTTTAAAGACTAACGTGAAAACGCCAGCCCCGATCCATTTCTCGCCCGCCTTCTATCGGAGGAGTCCCTGTCCTGCAGAGGTAAACGCTTCGCGCTCCGAAAGGTTGCGAAAAATTCGCTTGATGGACTTACGCAGCATAGGCGTGCAACGTGGCGCGGCGCTCGTCGGCAAAGCGGTCGAGCAGAGCAAGCGCGTCTTCGTAACGGGCGAAGCGTTGTTCATCGTGACGGAAAGCCTTCGTGTGATAGACGCGGCGACCGCGCACAAGACGCGCCGGATGTCGGATGTGAAGCATCTCGTGGTAAAGGATAAACTCGACGAGCCATTCGGGGATGTCGGGCGAGTCGAGAGTTTTGCTGACGACAATCGTGTCGTGTATTGCGTCGTGATGGCCGAGAATGCGGCGCGTGCGGCGTTGCGACCATGTGAGCGAAGGCTTTTCGAGGCTGCCCTCGAAGTAGCGGCGGTTAAGGCGATTAAACACGCGCTCAAGATCGTAGCAGCGTCCTTGCGCGGTTGAAATAACTTTGCGTCCGCGTCGCTTGCGGGCGAGGTCGGAGAGACGAAGAGCCTGCGGCGTGCAGGCGTAATCACGGTACGTGCGAAGATGAATTTCCGGCACGGGACGCCGCAAAAGTTTGGCGACGAGAGTAAAGGCGAGAGCGCGATGCACGCGCGGCGGCGCATCCTTTAGAATGTCGGCGATGCGAACATAAACTTTTCCTGAGCGCAGGCGAATCGTGTGATGGAGTCCAGCGTAAGGATAATAGCGAACGTCAATGTCAGGCAGCGGACGACTTTGTTCAAAATGGCGAAAGGCGTCGAAGAAAAGCAGTCCGAGTTGTGTTTGATGCGCCGACATAAATCAAATTCCTAAAGCAAGCGCGGTGAATGACGAATTCCGCTTTATCGTTCGGAGAAGCGGATTAAAATTTTAACCGTCCGCCCGTTTCTTGAGAGAATCGTTTCAGTAAAACTTATACAAATATTAACGGGGCAGCCTAGCGACGGTCAATGAGCGGCGCGCCCCTCGTCTCTAAATGATTGATGCGCCGATAGATTCAGTTTGCGTGCATTCTCGATACGCGGTTTAATGCCTCACTGCATCTGTGTAACTAGCGTGAAATCAAGTACTTAACCACGCGATCCGCTAATCGCGCTGTGGCGTTTATGGCTAGAGAGGCTGATTTAGCAGCTCCCGATGATCTTAATTGTTTGTTTGCGTGAGTTTTATACGATCCGTTATACTGTTAACAAGTTGCGCCGAGCGGCAGCAGTGCCATCAGGGGCGCGCTCCGAAACAACTTCTTGACATCCGTCGAAGCGATTAGTATTAAGTTTGCTCAGGGTACGGGGCAGTTGCCCTTTCCAAGCTGCTCTCAGCTTGACCGCCGGTCACTAAAAATCATGGCAATTCGCAGTTCAATTGCGGGAGACAATCAACTCGACGCGCGCGGGCAAGCCGTGCTGTCGGCGATCATCAAGGAGCATTTCGTGACGGGCGAACCCGTCGGGTCGCGCGCTGTGTCGGAGCGTTTCTGCGGCGAGAGTTCAGGCTGGAGCGCGGCGACGGTGCGCAACGTGATGGCGGAGTTGGAAGAATCCGGCCTCGTCGAACAGCCGCACACAAGCGCGGGGCGCGTTCCGACTGATGCCGGTTATCGTTTCTACGTCGATCACATGGACGTGGGCGATGCTAAGCTTTCGCGCGCCGATACGGTTTCGATCAACCGTGTGCTGCGTAGCGCCGGTGCCGCAAGCAAAGCGAGCAACGCGCCGGGGCATTTAATGGAAAAGGTTTCTCATCTGCTTTCCGAACTTTCGGAGAACGTAGGGATCGTCGTCGCGCCGCCTTTCGCCGAAAATCTTTTGCAGCATATCGAGTTTGTTCAACTCGCGGATAATCGCATCCTCGTCGTCATGGTGTTTTCGCCCAGCCTCATCCAAAACAAACTCATTCACGTTGACCTGCCGCTTTCACAAGTTGAGCTTGAACAAACGGCGCGCTATCTCAACGCTCATTTCACCGGCAAGAGCTTGACCGCGATCCGCGCCGAGATCGTCGAGCTAATGCGCGAAGAGAAGGCTCTCTACGACAAGTTATTGCAGACGGCCGTAATGCTGTGCGAGAGAAGTTTAGAGGGCGAGGAAGCGGCGACCGGAGGCGTCTATGTTGACGGCGCATCGAACATTCTCTCAAAACCCGATTTCGCCGACGTGCGACGGATGCGCGAAATTTTGCGCACGCTTGAAGAGAAATCGCGTCTCGTGGAAATATTAAACGAGTGTCTTACGCGCGATTCGGCGTTTGGCGGCGTGCGCGTTGTGATCGGGCGCGAAAACTATTTACCGTCAATGCAAAACTGTACGTTCATTACGGCCTCCTACCGGCTCGACAGCGGAGAAGCGGTCGGGAACCTCGGCGTCGTCGGGCCTGTGCGCATGGAATACGCGCGCATGATGGCGGTGGTGAATCACGTCGCGCGGCTCATCGAGCGTATGTTGCGCGAAGAGCATCACGCCGCATAAACTCGCCAAAGCAATTTTGGTAACTAAGAAACTGCGTTATCATTTCAACGCTCCAGCTAATAGAATGAATTTGGAATCAATCAACATGCTTAGAGGCAAGCAAACGTCGGGCAATATTCCGATCCGTTTCGTGGATGAGGAATCAGCATCAAACGGAGAGCGTGAACAGGGCGATGATGATAACGGACGCGGCAGCGGCGATCAAGGAGAACTCACGCCGGAGGAACTCGGTCGGGCTTCGAGCTATGAAGACGCGACGGAGATGCAGCGACGCATTGATCGCGGCAGCGAAGAGGAAGGCGGGCGTGGACGCGGTGAGGCAGATGAAAAAGACACGGCTGGCGTCTCGCATCCATCCGACTTGCCCGAAAATCGCAGAGACCGAGATACCACATTACCCGACCCGGAATTTCAAACTGATTCCCCTTACTCTGGAAGCTCCGACGGGCACGGCGATCCCGCGTCCGCTTATGGCTTAGATGTATCTGCCCCCGACATCAGTGCGTCCGGCCCGGCTCTCGCTGAATTGCTCGCAACCCGCGCCGAGTTGCGAAGGGTAGGCAGCGAAATGCAAAAGAGTGAGACGGAGCGCATGGATTTGCGCGACCAACTCGCCAGACGCCAAGCCGAATTTGATAATTATCGTAAACGTATCGAGCGCGAGCGCAGCGAGACGTACAATCAGATCGTCGGCGACGTAGTAAATAAATTATTACCCGTGATCGATAATCTGCGGCGCGCGCTCGACGCGGAAACTGCTTTTAAGGCGCAAGAGTCAAATGAGTTTCGCCATTTCCTTGATGGTGTTGAGCTGACTTACAAGCAGCTCAACGATGTGCTTATCAAGTACGGAGTCGAAGCTGTTCCGACCGTCGGCGAACCTTTTGATCCGCATATCCACGAAGCCATTGCCACCGAAGCAAGCAGCGATTACGAGCCAGACACGGTTATTGCAGAAATTGTGCGCGGTTACCGTTTGGGCGAAAAGCTATTACGTCCGGCGATGGTTAAAGTCGCAATCCGGTAGAAATAATTCCGGCGCGGCGATGTTTATTTCCACTATCCGCTTACATTCGCATTCTCCAATCACATTGTGGGCAAAGTAATCGGCATTGATTTAGGAACCACGAACTGTTGCGTTGCGGTGCTCGAAGGCGGCGCGACGCAGATCGTCCCAAACAAAGAGGGCGGGCGCACCACGCCTTCAGTCGTCGGCTTCACTGATAAAGGCGAACGCCTCGTCGGACAGATCGCCAAACGTCAGGCGGTGACGAACGCGGCGAACACCGTCTATGCCGTCAAGCGCCTTTTAGGTCGCAAATTCAAATCTCCTGAAAGTGAGCGCGCGATGTCAACGGCCGCGTTCGAGATCGTTGCGGCTGAGAACGGCGACGCGCGCATCAAAGTGCTGGATCGCATCTACAGCCCGCAGGAGATTTCCGGCATCGTTCTTCAACGCTTGAAGGCGGCAGCCGAAGATTTTCTCGGTGAAGCCGTCACCGAAGCCATCGTTACCGTGCCCGCATATTTTGACGACACACAGCGACAGGCGACGAAAGACGCTGGCCTCATCGCCGGACTGAAAATTGACCGTATCATCAACGAGCCAACCGCCGCCGCTTTAGCTTACGGTCTTGGTCGCGCTGGCTCGGAGCGCGTAATAGTTTATGATCTCGGCGGCGGCACGTTTGACGTTTCCGTGCTTGAGATCAACGATGGAGTTTTTGAAGTTCTTTCAACTTCCGGCAATACTTTCCTCGGTGGCGAGGATTTCGACGAGCGTATCGCCATGTGGATGATCGATGAATTCCGCAAGGAAACCGAGATCGATTTGCGCCAAGACCGTCTCGCGCTGCAACGCCTTAAGGAAGCCGCCGAACGCGCCAAGTGCGAACTCTCTTCTGTTAACGAGACGAACATCAATCTGCCGTTTATCGCCGCTGACGCTTCGGGGCCGAAACATTTCATCAAAACTTTAACGCGCGATCAATTCGAGAATCTCGTCGCCGACCTTGTCGAGCAAACAATCGAGC
>JACDAW010000260.1 GCA_013695245.1 Pyrinomonadaceae bacterium
GGGCGCGCGACCGTGAAAGAGTTTCAAGTTGGACTTCGGGCAATGGGCGACGCGCGCCTCTGAGAGTTGAAGCAGTTCGATGTCCGCGTCATCAACCGTAATGCAATGCGCGAGTAACGGCTTTGTGCGGAGCGCGCCCGTGCGGGCAAGGTACCGAATGGTTGAGACGCCCGGCGCGTCCCACGCGATGCCGCGCTGCTTCAAACTTTCGGCGAAGAGACCCGTCCCTTCGCTCATCAACGCCGCTTCGTGCGCGGACTCCGCCGCGTGCATCATCACGGGCAGACTCTCATCAAGCGCATACTCCGTCACAAGTTCGATTAGCTTGCGACTTACGGAGTACGTGGCATGAGGCGAAACGCCGACGCGCACGAGCGGCGTTTCCATCTCGCGCAAAATCGAAACTCTTTCACGCAATTTGGCGAATTGTTCACTGGCATGTGTTTCATCAGGACCGAAAACCTCTTTATAAACAATGGCGCGCAGGCCTACGTCACAAACGGCTTTCATACTCGCTTGCGCCGCGTCGCTCGCGTCGCCCAAACATGTGACGCCTGCGCGCGCCGCTTCAATCGCGCCCCACGCGGCCGAAGCGTAGAGATCATCTGCCGTCATGCGCTCTGCTCTGGCGAAGGTTAGTTTGCGCAGCCACTGAAAAAAGTTTGTCTCCTCTTGTTCGAGAAAGCCGCGCATCGCCGTGAGTTCAAGATGCGAGTGCGCGTTTATCAAACCGGGTACGATTGCGGCTTGACCGAAATCTTGGACGTTGTAATGCGGAAAGCGCTTCACTATTTCATCGCGCACGCCAACACCGACGATGCGCGCGCCATCAACGGCAACCGCCGCGTTTTCCATCACGCTCGACGCGACCGGCAACGCCCATCGCGCACAGTAAATCGTCGTCATTTAAACTGCCTTCGTTTTCATCAAATGAGCATTCACGCGGGCAAGTTTTTCGCATTCGGCGCGGTTGTTTCTACCTCTGCATCGTTCCAGCGCGGCTTGAGCGCGAACCATAAAAGTCCTGAAAGCGTGATCACGATGCCACCGATTGCGGCGACGATGCGGATGCCGTAAAGGTCTGCGAATTTGCCGGAGAGAAACATCGCGCCGGTCATCATCAATGTTGTCAAAGTTTCATATGAAGCGAAGACGCGACCGCCGAAAGCGTTGTTCGTGCGGCGCATCATCAACGTCTGCTGCGCTGTCCACCAGATCGCAAAATTCATTTCGCGCACGATGAGAGTTAATCCTGCGCTCCACAAACTCGGCATTAAGCTGAATATAATAAGACAGCAACCATCAAGCGTCAGCGAGCGCCCCAGCCCCGCGCCCATACCATCGTTTTCAATCCGGCGGTTGAAACGCTTTGCGAGCGGCGCGCCCACGATACCGCCGACGCCCATACACACAAACAACACAGAGATGCCGAAGTCAATCGGACGCGCAACGTGCAGTCCCGACTGTTCGCCGAGTTGCGCGCCGAAGACGCTATAGAGTGCGCGCGCCGCGCCGTTGCCTAAGCCCCAACCCGCCGCAACGATAAAGATCGCAGATAATACATTATCGCGCCGAACGTATTTCAACCCACGCCAGAAATCAGCGGCCGTTTGCCGCAACGCGCCCCGAAACGATTTTACAAATCGCCTTTGTGCTGCGGAGCGGTTGCGCTGAATTTGCGCAGCCTCATTATCAATAACGCTGTTAGCGCTCCTATTGGTTTGCGCCCGAATGCGGCGGAGCATCTCTGCGGAGAGAAGAAAAGTTAGAGCGTTGATGATAAACACAGCGTCGCGCCCCAAACTCGTCGCCACGATTCCGCCGAGCGCCGAGCCGACGGCGATGGTTGCAGCAGTCGTTGAAGCGGACAGCGAATTTGCGGCGAGCAACTCTTGCGCTTCGGTGGCGATGTTTGGCAGCGCGGCGCGCTTCGCCGCGTTAAAAAATGCAGAGACTGAAAACAGCGACGCGCCGACCGCGTAGATCATTGAGAGCGAACTGAACCTAGCGGCCGCGAGGAAGCCGAGCGCAAGCACCGAGCGCGCGATGTCTGCGCCGATCATCACGCGCTTTCGATCTGCGCGATCAACCGTGACGCCAGCCAGCGGCCCGAAGAGAAACAGTGGCAGGTGGCGCGCAATCGCGTAGAGCGCAATCGCAAACCCTTCACGCCCTGCGCCCGCAAGTTCGATTGTGAGCGCAAGCACGGCGATGTTGTTCAGCCAGTCGCCGATCTCGGAGATGACCTGCCCGAACCACAAACGCCGGAAATCAGGATTGCCCGCGAGCAACTGCCGGTAGGTCACCGCGCGACTCCCGCACTCGATACTCTTTTAGCGTTTGTTTCATCCTTCTTGCGCGCCGTTTTTAATTCGCGGTAACGCGCAAGGATGTTTGAGACGTAAGCGCGCGTGGTGGGGAAATCAATGCGTTCGATGAATTGAGATTCCGTGAGCGCGTCTCCTTTCGTGCGCTCCCATTCGGTGACGCGGCTCTGCCCGGCGTTGTAAGCGGCGAGCACACGGGCTTCGCGTCCCGGCACGTCGCGGTAGCTCTTAAACATTTTTTCGAGATACCAGCATCCGATCTGTATATTTCGCTCCGGGTCGCTCAACACCGCTTCCGCGTTCGCCCCCATCTGTCGCCCAAACTCGCGCATCCCCGTCTCTGCCGCCCACTCACGCCCGACCAATGGCGTCACCTGCATCAACCCGACCTCGCCCGCATCGCCTTTCATCCAAGGACGAAAATAGGTTTCCTCATAGATCACGCTCCACACCAAGTCCGGATCGAGATCGTAAACGGCCGCCTGCCGCGCAACGAGCGCGTCGAAGCGATGAGTCCAGTAGCGATTAAAAAAGAAGAGCGCGATGGCGCAAGCGAGCAGAAAGATAAGGGGAAGGAAAACAAAACGCTTCAAAACATATACCCGGTCGAGGAGCGCTCGGCACAAACTAAAAAGCTAAATGTTACTGATTAATTATTGCTGCGGACAGCTTTTAATTGTTTCGCTTCAAACCACTCCATGAAGAAGCCAACGAAAAAGAGCTGTCAACGCCTTCGTAGCGTGAAATCAGAGCGTGCGTGTCGAGCACGTGACCTTGCAGCCAGACTTCGGCGGCAAGCGTCACGCCGACGGCGAGTTTTCCGCCGCGCAGAGAGCGGCGATTGATAAGCACTTCGAGTTTTAAGCGGTCGAGATCAAGATAAACCCAGTAAAGCTCCGTGCCCGAAAGCGGATTGCACAAAGGCTTGAAGGAAAGCACGCGACCGCACAAACTCCAATCGTTTTCGTGCGCTGCGTGCGCCGGTGTAATCTCGTCGAGCGGCTTCCACAAAGTGTTTTCGCGGCGTGCACAGACGCGCGCGCGATACGCCAGACCACACAGCCCGACGCTTAATTCCGACTGGTGAAAGCCAGACGCCCCGACCTCCGTCAGATTCTGCAACTCGAAGAGAACCTCCATGTCGCTTCCCGCGCAGTAGCCATGAACAATCGCCTCGCCTTCTTCGTCATACTCCGTCAACGCCCACGGGCTAATGCGCTGCGCGTAACGAGCGCGATAACCGGGGCGACAGTCGGCGTAAAAAACTTCGCCCGTCCCTGATTCGTAAAGCACCGTCCAGACTTCGAGTCCGTCGCCTAGTTTCCAGCAACGCCCGTGCAGCACTGCGCCGCGACGATGCAAGCGCGTCGGTTCGCCTTGCTTACCGGCGCGCTCCGCGAGGTGATTGAAATCCTTTTCGCTTGGCACTTCCAAGCCAATGGCACCGAAAGTTGTATCCATAAACTTTTGCGAAGCTGTTAATGACTATCCGACTTTAGTATAAAAAGAATTACCAATTAGCGAATTGGAGATCATCTTATCGCGCGTTTTCTTCCCTTAATCTTTGTCAAGCTTTCGCTTTCGCCGGTTTGCGGCGCGCGACTTTTGTAGCCGCGAATATTGCGCTCCGGGCCATACGCCGGACGTTGATTTGAGCGCACCATCTCGGCGAACAGATCGACATCGTAATCCGCCTCGCGCGACATCTCTTCGCGTATCTCATGAAGCACTTCTAAAAATTTAGGTTTGCGATACATCATTGATTCTTAATTTATATTTGCGATTTTAGATTTTAAGAATGAAATGATCAAATGATTTGAAGTTACAAAATTGGAAATTTTAAACTATGAATACTTATTATGAGATTAGAGAGTTCAAATCAAAAATTAAAAATCTAAAATGTTTTGCGCCTTCTCCGTCGCCTCCGAAACCAAGAACTCCGGCGTGACGATCATTGGCACGAAGAATCCAGCGGTTGTGTTAAAGAGGCGAATGCGCGCTTGCCGTCGCACGTTTGCCAGATGCCCGAAGTTCCACGTCACGAGGTAATCTATTTTATGAATTGAAGCAATCGCCGTGTGCAGCGCGTCGGCGATGTACTTGCGATGAAAGATGCCGCGCGCGATGTAGCCTTCCGCAAGGATCGCGGCTTCATCGGCGAGTTCAACTCCTTCGAGCTTTTCAACGAGCTTTAAATATCCGGTGCGATGCGGTTCGGATACGCGCTCCAGTTCACGCACAACGAGCGGCGAGATGACGGCGCGGTATTCCGCCATCTCGTGCTCCCACCAGCGAATCGTTAAGTCTCGACGAAACGGCTCGCCGTTATCGAGATACGCGCCGATCACAGAGGTTTCAAGATAAATGCTCTGCTTCATTTGTCGAGCGCCGCCTCTTCTGTGGAATTACGTGTGACGACGAGCGGTTCGAGACGCACGACCATGCGCGCGAAATCGAAGGTGACGCGGAAGTGCCGCAGAACGTTGCCGCCGATGATCCCGGTCTGCTCAAACCCCGATGTCTCGTTAATAGAATTCATATCGAGCACAACGGCGGGCACGTTCTGCCGCGTGTGCGCGCCGAGCAACAGGCGCGGCAATAAAAGCACCGGCACGTTCTCCGTAATACCGGCCGCGCCGAACACGCGCATCCGCGAAGCTAGCGCAAAGCGATTCATCTCCTCGCGCGTTGCAAGTTGTTCGGAGACGACCGAGATGCTTGCGCCGGTGTCAATAATAAAGTTAAGCGTTTTATCAATGCCGTCGAGCCGAATCTCGCCGCTCCAGAAACCGCTCGGTGTGTTGCGCACCGGAATTTCAATCGCATCGGCGTTAACACTCGTCTCACCTGCCGCATCGTCAGGAATGGCGCGTCGTTCGCCGCCACGCACAAAACTTATAAGCTTCTTTCCGTAATCAATCTCGGTGAGATATTTCGACATGACGGAAAGACCGATGTAGCCGTCGGTCTTTTGGTCGCCATAGAATTGCCGAATATAGACGGGCACGTTTTCTATCGCTGCGCCTCCGAGTTGAAGCGAAGGCAAGAAACCATAGACGATTTCAAACCTCCCGCCGCCGCCGATAGCGCGCGCCGCGCCGCCTCGCGCTGCCGGGCGCAAACCGATGCGCTTCGCCGCTTCATCCGAAACCACGCACATTCCCGATCCCGTGTCCACCACAAACCGCAAAACTTCTTTTGAATTGCCGATCCGCACCTGCATCACCGGGCGGTTATTTACCATCTCGAACGGCACGACAGCGCTCGTCTCACCGGACGGACGATAGAGTTTACCCTGCGCGCCGAGGAAGCGGAGAAAACTGATTAAACCTTGTATGCGCGCGCGGCGGTCGGTGTCTGTAATCGGTGCGATGCGCAAGAAACGTTCGTATGAATCGGCGGCTTCGCGGTAGCGCTCCGAGCGCGCCGCCGCTTGCGCGAGGTTGAAAGAGTAATCAGGCTCATTCGGATCAAGAAACACTGCGCGACGCAAACCGCTAACGCTTTCATCAAGGCGGTTCTCATAAAAACTTATCATTGACAAACCGGCGACCGCCAATGCTTCGTTTTGATCGAGCGCGAGCGCCGCGTGAAATTCATTCGTTGATTCTTGGAAGTTGCCGGTGGCAAGCATGGCCGAACCGAGCAGCGCATGGGCGCGTGCCGAGTTCGGAGCGATGGCGAGCACGCGCGCCGCTTGATCGAAAGCGTCTTGCAACAATCTCAATTTAAGAAGAGCGAAACTTAATCGCAGCCGTGATTCGTTATCCTTCGGATTTTTGATCAGCACTTCCCGGAGGAGACGCGCGGCCGTCTCGAAGTCGCCGTTGCGTAAAACGCGTTCAGCCTCGCTGCGCTTCTTTCTGTCGTCAAACGCTTTTATCGGTTGAGCGCTTGCGGCGCAGAGCGCAAGACAAATGCAAAGGATGATGGCGCTACGGCGACCGCCACACGCAACGCGACGCGGCACTTGACCCAAATTAGGAGATAGCATAAGCAACTTCCAATAACACAGAATACTTAGGCGCGCAGCCGAGAGAGAGAATGAGCACCTGAAACGAGTGCGTCTGTGCTCTTTTATTTGTAACACATCTCATCTTTTAACTTTCAATGATGCGAATCTTTCGTCAACTCATTTCTCATTTCAAAATCTCGCCCGTCTTCATTGACCAGAGTATCAGATCAAGCTCGTCAAAATCTATGTCTATTCGGGCGGCGAAGCGTCTCAACTTTTCTTCGACGGCGAGGTAGCGACGACGCGTGGTGGGCGCGGCGGGAGAATCAATCACTTCGAGTTCGTGAAGGCTGCGCAAGATATGCTTGTCGAGGATCGCGTAACCACGAAAACCGATGTTGCGAAGATAGTGGCTTGCTTCTTTGTAGCCTAAGCCTTTGATGCGGCGTTCGCGCGCCAGCCAATCGCGCCGCTCAATCGGATCAGTATAACTCTCTAAGCGCTCGCGCAGCCGCATTCCGCAATCATCATTAAGGTAATCGCGTGTGACGACGATGTAGCCGGAGCGCGCACGCGGATAGCGATGCTTTTTTTGCAACGCGCTACATAGTTCTTCGTGCGTTCCGTGCTGAAGCAAATTCTTCACGGCATCAACCGAGCGCAAGCCCATGCGCGCCGAAGCCCCGGCCGTAAAGATGCAGAAAACCAATTCCTGAAAAAGCTGTTCGTCCGAGCCGCTCCGCCACACGTCGGCAAACTCCGCCAGCCGCGTTTCGATTTCGTTTTTGCGCGTGCGGTGCGTTGCGCGAATGTTTTTAATCGTTATTGTCTGAATTTCTCGTCGCATTGATCATTTATAATTTAACGTTGAAAATTTTATGGACACATTTGCAACCTTGTCAATCACGTCGGCAAACAGTATCAGCGCATTCCGCTGATAAAGTTTTTGCGATACATCTCGCAGTGAGTTAATGGCATCGAAATGTTCGCGTGCGGAAGCCTTCTGGAGGCTTCCATTTACGCTGAAATTCTGGGTTAAAACGGCTGAAAAAGCCTTTGTGATAAGATGCAAAAGGGTTCGAGGAATTTACGGAGAAACAATTTAATGAAGAACAAAGCGCGCAATCGTTTTATCGTCTGGCTCACACTTCTGCTGTCGCTGCCGATCTACGCGGCCGCGCAGGATGCGGCGCGCCCTGCTCCTCCGCCCGTAGTTTCCGATCCTTCTTCAACCGTCAGGCGAACAGTTTATACGCCTGCCACACCGTCGGCCGAAGATGTCACGCCGCTGCCATACGGCGGCTTACTTACCGGCCGCGAAGGCATACTCGTTGAAAGTGAAGACGGTCGCACGCAGCTTGAGCAAGCTTCGAGTGTCAATTTCAATCCGGCTTCGACGATTAAGTTGGCGACCGCGCTCGCCGCGCTTCGCACCTTCGGCCCTCATCATCGCTTTAACACGGTGCTATGGACGAACGGACAATTTGACGCGGCGACGGCTACGGTACAAGGCGATCTGATCGTCTCCGGGCGCGATCCTTCGTTTAATTACGAGCGCGCCGTGATGCTCGCCGCCGAGTTGAACAAATTAGGAATTCGCACTGTGAGCGGAGATTTAATTGTCGCTCCCGGATTCACGATGAACTACAGCCCTTCGGCGCTGCGTTCCGGCGAATCGCTCTACGATGCTATGGACGTGACGCGCCGCCCGGCCGCCGCCGCGCGCGGCTGGAACGAGTACCAACGTGTTACGGCGAACGATCAACTTCCAGCGTCGCCGAGCGTCGCCGTGATGGGCGCGGTCTATGTCACTTCCGTTCCTGCTGGCGCGCGTCAATTGTTGTTGCAGCGTTCGAGCACGCTCGTTGATGTGTTGAAAGTTCTTGAGTGCTATTCAAACAATTTCATGGCCGAGCGTTTAGGCGATCAGCTTGGCGGCCCGCAAGGGTTGAAGCGTTTTCTGACGAGCACCATCGGCGTCAATCCGGCAGAAGTTAATCTTGCTTCGGCGAGCGGGCTTGGAGTTAATCGCGTCACACCGCGCGCGATGATGAAAATCTGGCGCGCGCTCGTCGCCGAACTCAGCAAATATAATCTTGCTCCTTCCGACATCTTGCCGGTCGCGGGCGTTGATCCCGGCACGCTGCAAAAGCGTTACAGCTCGCTGCCTTCTCGCGGCAGCGTAATCGGAAAAACCGGCACGCTCGGCCGCACCGATGGCGGCGCAAGCGCGCTTGTCGGGCAGATGCGCACGCGAAGCGGCGAAACGCTTTACTTCGTGATCTTCAACCAGCGCGGCAATGTTGCGCGTTTCCGCCAGATGCAAGATGAGCTTGTCTCCAGACTACAAAGCGAGCGCGGCGGCCCCGCGCCCTTCGTCTATACCGCTCGCTCGCTTGCCCTACGACTCAACAACACCGAATCTAAAACAGCCGGTTCAGAAGAGTACGAGCCAAACTAATTGAAGGCAAAAGTTAAAAGTAAAAAGGCAAAAGTGAAGAGGAAAGACGCGCTCTTTTGTTTTTAATTGTTGCCTTTTACCTTTTTAATTTTAACTTCTAAAAATTTGCGCCCCGGTGGCCTGAGTGTCGCCGGGGCGCATTTACGTTCCCGCCGCGCGCAGCGTGCGGCACCGCAACGCGAGGGAACGATCCCAGTGAGCAAGCGAAAATAAGATTGCGCCTGTCTAGTCTTTGCTTTCTTGCAAGTGTAACGGATCGCTCATACCTTCGCCACACTCACTCTTACCTCGTAGCAAACCCTACACCACCCTCTCTTAACGCATATCCAAACAAGGCGAAGTGCTTCTTTGGTCGGTGGTTGTGGCGTGTGGAAGAAGGATGGGCGCGAAACGAAAGAGTCGCGCTCGCGTCGGATTTGTTTCAGACGGTAACAGAGCTATGTAATCAAAGTGTGTGTAGAAGGTAGCTTTAAGAAGCCGTGCATCATCTATTATGAAGTTTCTAAACTTATGGCGATCAGTTCCAAACGATACGGTAGATGCTCATCAATGACCTTTAATCTGCTTTAGCGATGTGAAACGCCTTTCTCTTTCCCGTTGCGGAAAGTAACAACCGAACGGTCACAAGCATTAGTTTTTTAATCAAATGTCAATAATTACAAAGCTAAAACTGTATGGCACTGCCTTTGCTTTGGCTAGGACGGGTGAAGAATTTCGCCGCTAAGCTCATTTTAATTGTTCTGAAACAAGATTATGTGTGGAGATGAAGATGAATACGCGAGAAGCTGAAACTGCAATGATGAAGCGAGTAAGTGAGCGGCGCGAGCATGGCTTTGGCATTTTAGAAGTGATCATCACGGTTGCGATCATTTCTATTGTCTCGACGTTTGCCGTTCTTGGCATCGCCAGAGCGCGCAACTCAATTCGCCTTCAAACCTCAGCGCGACAGTTTGCAGGTTACGTGGAGAAGGCGCGGATTGATTCGATCCGGCGTCATACTGTGCCCTCTTCGGCGCGGGTGGAGTTTATAAGCAACAATACTTACGCTGTGACAATGGACTTCAACGGCACTGGAACTCCGACGACGCGCAACTTCACACTTGAACTCGGTGTTGAAATTAGCGCGGCAGACGGCAGCGCGATTCCAGTAAGTGATCTGCCATATGTTGACTTTGATTGGCGCGGGCGCACCACCGAATGCTTGATGACCTTCAGAATGCAGAATAGCAACGGCGCGGCGTCAACGGTTTCCGTCGCCGGTTCGGGCGATGTAACGATTAACAGCACGGTTGGCGCGACCCTACCCAATGTTCCATACACCGCTGTGAGCAATACGAACGGCGTCGCGTCGGGGGCGACGATATTAGGCAACGATGCAGCTCCTATAGTTGAGCCTTGCGGCAGTTCCTCTTCCACTTCCACCACGATTCCATCCAGCCCGCCAACGGCCGCTTGCGGCGGAATCACTCCTAATGTGGCATCAATTACTATTAAAAAGAATGGGGGTAACACAGGCAGCTTCGTTATCACCGTGACCACCGCAGAAACCATCACCGCATGGCAATCGGATGGACGAAGTAACCTGCAATTCCTGCCATCAGCAGCGCAAAGCGCAGCGGCTAATACTTCAAAAACTTTTACCGTCAAATCTCTAAACAGCACGAGAGGAACGTTTCCTGTTCGATTCAGTACGTCCTGTGCCTCGATCACCGTGTACGTAAAGGTAGTCAATTAAGATGAAGCAAAACAGTAGAAGACTGCCGATGGGCAGTGAGCGAGATGCCGGTCAAGCAAAAGTCGCAGGAACGAAGAACGAACTGGGCTTTACTTTGGTCGAAACCGCTATTGCGCTCGTCCTAATGATGATCATTGGTCTCAGCGTCGCATCGCTTTTCAGTTACGCGATTAACTATAACTCCGGCGCGGCTGATCGCGCCATTGCCCAAGCCGTCGCGCAACAGCGCATGGAGCAACTCCGCAAAACTCGCTTCAGCGATGTCGTCTCAGCAACCGATCCGGCCTTTGTAAGCGCAGGGCGCACGTACATGGTTGAAACGACTGTCGGGGGGAGCGCGACGCTAAAGATGATCACCGTTAGAGTGACGCCGCAAGCCGCGACCGCAGCGTGGGCGCGCAATCCCGTCATCCTCATCACGCAGCGCGCTGATAATGATGCAGGAACATATTATTAGCAATCGGCACGCCCTAATAATAAGCGAGACTTTCAGGGAAGCAACCCGGATGCGACAACACACGACTAGACAGACACGAAAAAAAAGTTCTTCGGCGGCAGGCTTTTCGCTAATCGAATTGATGATCGCTATGTCGATCACGCTCGTGGTCTTGGTGGCGGCAAGCGCGTTGCTGGCAGGTTCGTTCAACATACGCGGACGGGAAGATCAGAGAACCGCCGCGCTCGCTGACGCGCAACGCGCGCTCAACACCATGTCGCGCGAGATCGCCAACTCTGGTTTCGGATTGACAGGCAACGGGATCGTAACGACGGATTCGACCACAAGCGCCATCCGCTTTCGCGCTAACCTCAATGCACTGGATAAACAAATCACGAGCAACTCCGTAGCCGATCCCAACGAAGATGTCAGGTACTCATTGTATTCCGACGCGACCAATAGTTACATCATGCGCTTGGACGTAAACACCGGAGCGCAAACGACGGTGCTCGCCAACCGCGTCGATTCGCTGCGCTTTTACTACTTCGCCGATAAGGTTAATTACACGAATGGCACTTGCGCTATCACCCTGCCGTCCGGCGTTGCGGAAGTGACCGATAAAAGAAACGCCAAGTACATCGTGATCGTCGTGTGTGTGGAGTTGCAACAACAGGGCGCTCCGGGTTCTCCCGGATACCAGCCGCCCTCGCGCGTGCAACTCGTTTCCGACATCACACTGCGCAACGCCGATCTGTACAACTACTGAGTCGGTTCAATCTACACGTTATTAGTTTGGTGAGGTTATCGGGATGCAAATTATTTCAAGAGTTTCCAAAACGAAGCCGGGAGACGCGGATCGGCGCGCGGGCGAACGCGGCGCGGCTCTCATCACGATGCTTCTCGTCTCCGTGTTGCTGTTGGCGGCGGGCGGCGCGTTGATCATGACAACTGCGATGTCGGCGACCAACGCCATTGACGCGACCGCCGAATCGCAAGCCTACTACGCGGCAGAGGCAGGTATGCAGGCGACACTCGCCGTGCTGCGCGGGAATGTTGCGCCGAACCCTTTGTTCGATACGTCGTCCGCAAGCGCGGACGCGAACAAGATCAGCTTCCGCAAGGCTGTCAATACACCGAACTTGTCCAGATGGCTCACCTATAGCACCAGCACCACTTATTCGAGCCGCGTGCTCCTCAATGGTAACGCTAGTACCTACTCGCCTATTTCAGGCTCGGCCTACAGCGTTACCGTGAGCGATCCTGATAACACGAGCACGGTGGCCTTTTCCGTGTCAGGAATCTTTCCTACTTCAACCAGCAGCCCGCAAACGTCAATAATCGTTGGAACAACCAATTCCACTATGGTCACGATTACTTACACGGCTCCGGCAGCAACCACACTCACTTCGAGCGGTGATAGGCCTTTCGGAAGTTTTCAGCTCGCGGTGCATAATCAGTTTACCGCTACTTCAACTTCGCTCGACATCCCTTTCAAACTGACCATCAGCCAAACAGCCCCGTATCCCGCGACGACGGCGTCTCCGCAAACGCTCGTCATAGATTGCAGGCTCGTTGGCGTTTTCAGCGCAACTAATAGTACGTTGAATATTGTCTTTCCGACGCTTGCAAACAATTTCAACGGCGTTACCTATTCCCGAACCTTCACTCAGTTGCCGATAGCTCTTAGCGGCACGACGACGATCACGCCGATTACCGTTACCGCCCCTGAACCGAGTCGTTTGAAGGTGCAAGTCATCGGCTACGGGCCGCGCGGCGCAAGAAAATACATGCAGATGCTGATCAGCAGGTTCGGTCTCGACTACACGGCGCGGGCGGCGATTACCCTGCGCGGTTCAGACGGCACCTGCTCCCCAATGACCTTTGATGTTGGAAATAGCAGCTCATATACATATACAGGTAACGACAATGCCGGTGGAGCTAATCTTCCCGCTTTCGCCGTAACAAATACGTGCGATTACACAACGGCCGCGCCAACAACTACAAACGCTTCTCAAGTCACTGGCAACCCACCGCTTGATCAAGCATCGCTTTCGAGTTTGTCGTCGTTTCTTCAATCAGCGGATAGCGCGCGCGCCGCCGTCGCCGCGCTCCGGGAACTTGCGAAGAACCAACGCTACCCTGATAGCTGCACAGGAACGGTGGAAGCGTGTGACCGCTACTTTCCGGCAGGAACAACCCCGGACACCTTCGGTGCGAACACGGGCGATCCGTCGAATGGATTGATCACCTTCGTTGACGGCAACGCTGCGCTCCCGCCGGGCGGCGGCGCAGGACTTCTCGTCGTAACTGGCACTCTCGACATGCGCGGCAACGCAGATTTCAAAGGCTTGATACTCGTGCTCGGCACGGGCGAACTGCTCCGCGACGGTGGCGGCAACGGCACAACTCTCGGCTCGATAGTCGTGGCTAAATTCGGCGCCACCGGAGATTTCCTCGCCTCATCATTCAACTCGAACGGCGGCGGCACGGCCGACGTGAAATACGATTCAAAATGGGTTGAGAGAGCGCTTAGCACGACCGCTCCCCGCGTGATGGGCGTCAGCGAAAGCGAGAACTAAGCATCAAACTATTCCCTAAGTAGTCGCTCGAAGCGGACTTATGTAAAGCACCCAGAGGCGTTATGATAGCTTGTTACAGCGTTCTGCTTTTTAGAGCGCAAAATAAAATCACGCCTAATGACTGTAAGGAGCAACCATAAGGATTGCCCACAAATGTTGAGGTCGTTCAGGATTTTCGGGTAGAGGAGTTGCTATCTGCCCACGCAGTTTTGTTATGCGTTCTTTAAACCGTGCGGAGGCTTGAGAATGGGATTGTTAGATAAATTTAGATCGCGTGACCAGAACGAGTCAGCTTATTCTGCACAACTTAATACTCAAACGGCTGAAGACTACTGCAATGCAGGTGTCGCCTTAGCTGAACAAGGTAATTATAAAGAAGCGTTAGTGAAATTCAAGCAAGCGATCCGCAAACGTTCTGATTACGCCGAAGCGCATTACAATACGGGCGTGACATACGACAACTTAGGACGCTTCGCCGAATCCGTAAAGTGCTATAAGCAAGCGATCCTGATTGCGCCTGAGTATGTCGAAGCATATAACAATCTGGGAACAGCATATAGCAAATTAAATCGTGGCGTAGAAGCGATTAAAGCCTATCTTCAAGCGATTCGCTTGAACCCCAAATTTGTTGAAGCGCACAACAATCTAGGAATGGTCTACTACAGTTGGGGCAGTTATAACGATGCTTTGAAAGCTTGCAGAAGAGCTTTACAATTAGCTCCTGACTACGCCTACGCTCATTACTCTTTAGGACTAATATATATCGATCT
>JACDAW010000267.1 GCA_013695245.1 Pyrinomonadaceae bacterium
TTAATAACAAGTTCGGTGAAACCCTGACGGACGACGAGATGGCGGCGCTACTCGAACGTCAAGGCACAGTGCAGGAGAAACTCGACGCGGCGGATGCGTGGGATTTAGACGCGCGCCTTGAGATGGCGATGGATGCGCTTCGTTGTCCGCCCGGCGACACGCCGATTAAAAACCTTTCGGGCGGCGAGCGTCGCCGCGTCGCGCTCTGTCGCCTGCTGCTGCAAAAACCCGACATCCTTCTGCTCGACGAACCGACAAACCACCTCGACGCTGAATCCGTCCAGTGGCTCGAACATCACTTGCAGTCTTACGCCGGAACGGTGATCGCCGTCACGCATGACCGCTATTTTTTAGATAACGTCGCGGGTTGGATTCTCGAACTTGATCGCGGGCAGGGCATTCCGTTTCAAGGCAACTATTCCTCGTGGCTCGAACAAAAGAGCGCGCGTCTTCAGCAAGAGGAGAAGCAAGAGACGGAGCGCCAGCGCACATTGCAGCGCGAACTCGAATGGATACGCATGACGCCAAAGGGACGCCACGCGAAAGCAAAAGCGCGCATCAACTCATACGAAAACTTGCTTAATCAAGCGACGGACAAACGCGCGACGGAAGAACTCGAAATCTACATCCCGCCGGGCGCGCGGCTCGGCGATGTCGTGATCGAAGCCGAAGCGGTAACGAAAGCTTACGGCGACCGCGTGCTCATCGAAGATATGACGTTTAGGTTGCCGCCCGGCGGCATCGTCGGCATCATCGGCCCGAACGGCGCAGGCAAGACGACGCTCTTTCGCATGATCACCGACGAGGAGCGACCCGACCGGGGAACGATTCGCAAAGGTGAAACCGTCACGCTCGCCTACGTTGACCAAAGCCGCGACGCGCTCGCGCCTGACAAAACGATCTGGGAGACGATCTCTGACAGTCAAGACACGATCCAACTCGGCGCGCGCCAAGTGCCTTCGCGCGCTTACGTCGCGCGCTTCAACTTCTCCGGCTCTGACCAGCAAAAGAAAGTCGGCGCGCTCTCCGGCGGCGAACGCAACCGCGTGCATCTCGCCAGAATGTTGAAAGCTGGCGCCAACGTCCTCTTGCTCGACGAGCCAACGAATGACTTGGACGTAAACACAATGCGCGCTTTGGAGGAAGCGTTGGAGAATTTCGCGGGCTGCGCCGTCGTCATCAGCCACGACCGTTGGTTTCTCGACCGCATCGCAACGCACATTCTCGCGTTTGAAGGCGAAAGCAAAGTAATTTGGTTCGAGGGAAACTACTCGGAGTATGAAGCCGACAGGAGAGCGAGATTAGGCGCGGCGGCCGATCAACCGCATCGCATTAAATATCGCCACCTTACGCGGAGTTAAATTCCGTTACATAATTATCAAACAGATTCCTCGCGTCTGTAAGATTTTATTCACCGGCGGAACCTGCGTCTTGAGCGCGCCAACCCGTATTTGTTTTGCGCGGCGTCGTAACGAATGAAGAATATCTCAACAGGCATATCGGTCTGTGCGCTTTGTTCGACGATAAGTAGGTCATTAGCAGATTTAATTTCTGCGTCGTTGATCTTAACGATGAAATCGCCTTCTCTTAGTTCAGCTCGTTGCGCCAACGAACCCACTTCGACGCTGGTGATCATAAAACCTAAACGCCCCTTGATGCCCGTCGCTTGCTCTAGCGCCTGCTCCGGCGCGCTTGCTTGCCCGCGCTGAATTGCCGAAGACTCATTCGTTTTAATCGTCGCGCGGTTGCTTTCGTATCTGTCAGTTGACGGGTTGCGCCGATAGTAAACGATCTCAATTGATGATCCGGGCGCGTTTCGAGTAAGTTTCATCAGATCGCTTGAAGCGCCGAGCATTGCGCCGTTGATGTTTGTGATGATGTCCGCTTCTTTAAGCCCCGCTTGCTCCGCCTGTGAAGCCGGAACGACGCTCGTGATTCGATAACCCATCATGCCTTTAACCCACGATGCGACCGATGAACTTTGAACGGCGGGCGCGCTCGTTTCTCTGCGCGGCCAAAAGAATTCAAACGGCGGAAGCGTGATTCTTGTTGTTGAAAGCGACTGATCTTTTAAGAACTCCAACATCACATCTTTGATCTTCGGCGAGGAGAGAAAAAGCGGATCGCTATGCACCGCCCCTTCGATGATCAAGTGTGCGCTGTTTGGAAAACCCTTGCGAACCTCTTCGGCGTTGCTTGGCGGCGTCCGCGCGTCGAGCGTGCCGCTAATAAACAGCACGGGAACTTTAGAGCGCGGAGACGCGCGAAACTCATCGCCGAGATCGCGCGCGCCAAGTCCCGCGCATACTCCGGGAAAGGGAAAATTAACCACGTCTCCGAGCAAAGTTTCCTTCGCCTGTCGCTCGATCAAACGAAGTCGCTCCTTCGATGCGCCGGAAGCGCAGTCCATCATAAACGCCATCATTGAGCCAATATTCCGGCGTCGCAGTTGAGCGATCTGTTCGGCGGCAATGGAGAAATCTCCTTGCGACATCGCATAGTAAGCGGCCGGGAGATAAGCGACTTCAGGACTGCCGAGAGTGTTAGCCACGGCCGCCTGCAAGTCGAAGCTGCTGATTGTGACTTTAACTTTCCCCTTCGTTTGGCGGTCGGAAATCTCAACCGTCATTGGCTCGCGCTCAAGACGCGCGTGAACGCTGCGCATTAGCGAGATGAGATCGGGAATCTGCGCTCTGATCGTCGTGTCGCGTTTGGCGAGTTCGTTGATCAGCTCAAGTTGCTGCTGTGTGTTGGCAGGCAGTTTGTAGGTTTGATCAAGTCCTTCTACTCCGGCGAGGATCGCGCGATTGATGCGGTTGCCGTGACGTTTGATCGCGGCTAAAGCTAAGTGCGTTCCGTAGCTGATGCTCCAGAGGTTGATCTTTTCCGCGCCGAGCGCCACTCGCAACGATTCGAGATCGTCGGCGTTCTCCTCCGTGTTGTAAGCCGCCAAGTCAACTCCCTGACTTCGCCAATAGTTCGCGCAAGTTTCTGTTTTCTCGCGGTAGAGACGCAAATACTCTTCGGGCTTGCCAGCGCGGTCAAGCGGGTAGTCAAGCGTTTGGCGACAAGACAAGTTTGGCTTCGAGCGCCCGACGCCGCGCTGGTCGAGCGCGATCACGTCGCCAATTTCGCGCATCGCCATAAAAAGCGGAAAGCGACTGCCGCGCGCCGTCGAGATGCCTGAACCGCCGGGGCCTCCGGTGAGATAGACGACGGGCGCTCCCGCATTCTGCCTCGTGCTCTTGAAGCGCACAAAGGCAAGCTCGATCATGCGGCTGCGCGGATCGCCTCGGTTCTCCGGCACAGTCAAGAATCCTAGTTCAGCATCAACCTTCTGCTTATCTTCCGTTTCAAAAACATAAGGCTCGAACCGGATCGCGTTCGACGTTTTTTGAGCGGCGGCGACATTGGCAACGAGCAGGAGCGTAACGAGCGCTGGCATGAGGGAAAGCAAAGCGACTTTAAGACGATTCATTCCAATGACACCTCTTTGGAAAACGATTTGGAAACGGCAAAGACTACACTAAGCATAACGGACTGCGGCGGGAAAAGTCGTCCTGATTGATCAATCAGGACGTGTACATTTGCGATTTCAGTCTTAAAAGAACGCTTTTTCAAAAGATGGCAGACCCATTGTGCGTAATTCGCAGACAAACAAGATGAAATTCTAGGCGGATGAATTTTTTCTAAACTCGGATGGAGTCGTATTGGTATGTTTTTTGAAAGCGAGATTGAAGGCGGATTTTGAATTGAAACCGGATTCTTCGGCGATGGCGATGATCGAGTAGTGTCTTCGCGCCGGATCGAGCAAACCTTTTTTCGCTTCCTCGATGCGGTAAGCGTTTACGAAGTCGGTGAAGTTTTGCTTTAGCTGTTCGTTGATTGTTTGTGAAAGATGTTGTGGCGCAATTGAAAGGCGCGCGGCGAGTTTTTGCAGAGTAAGCTCGCCGTCACAATACGGCTTTTCGGTTTCCATCACGTGCAGAAGTTTTTGTAGATGCCGTTCGGCCCGCTCCGGCGTGAGCGTCGAACGCTCGTACCTTTTCGGCGCGCCGGGCAGCGCGGTCAGAGCGACAGTCGCACCGCTCGCTCCCGCTAAAACTTCCGGTCGCCGTAGCGCGACGAAGGCCGTAGCGTAAACGAAGACTGAAAGCAGCAAGGGCGTCAGCAGATTCGTCTCCGCCCGGTGCGCGAACAGGAATCGTAAAAGTCCGACGCACCAGATGATTGCGAACGCAACGACTAAGCCGCGCGCCCATTGAAAATCAAGCTTGCGAGTTGTCTTCACCTCTTCCGTGCGTGCGTAGGCGATCAAAGAGCGAACTACCAGAATTAGATAAACGAGATGCTGTAAGTAAAGTAGTCCTGTGCGAACGCGCCAACTGGCCGGGTAATGTTGAATCGCCTGCGACATGAAATTGGTTTTGTCCGCTCCGCTTTGCAAGTAGAAGGGCGCGAGAAAAAGCGCGCAGACAAAGGCGGGCGCGAAGTGCAGGAAAACGCGCTTCGTGATACGGAAGTTTTCGGATAGTAAGGCTTGAAGGTAGAAATAGAAGAGCGGCGCGGCGAGAAACGCGAAGGGGTTATGAATTTGCGACAGATGTGGGAGGACGAAGAGGTATTTCGTATAAGTTAAAATGCCGCCCCCAAGAAGGACGGCAATGACGAGAACGAGCGCGGAGAAAATTCGATTGGCAGTTTGATTACCTTTTTTAACGCTCGTTAAAGCGGCGGCGAGCAGAACGCATTGCGCAACTCCCATCAAATTAAGAATCGCCAGCCAATCAAGCGAAGGTGTCATCTGCTTAACTCGGAGATCGCTTCTTAAATAAACAACGCGCAACCAAAGCGAAATTCGTCGCTCACTTCGGTGGCTGCATCGTTTTGTAACGAAGGTTGATGCCTTCGCTACCGCTCAAGAGCAAGCGGCGCGCGTCACTATAGGAAACATTAAACGGCGTATAGGCGAGCACGTAACGGTTTTTGCGAAGCTCGTCGCAGATCGTTTGCGCGGCCGCGCGCGAATCGTCTAAAGGGAAAACTTGCCCGCCCGTGTTTTCGGCGAGTTGCTGGATAACTTGCGCGGGCTTCGGTTGGTCGCGGCGGAGCGCGCCGCCGGTGCGGTCGGGAATCTGCAGCGCGTAAACGGTTATGTCTTGAGCTTGCAGTTCCGTGAGAACGGCGTTGAATTTCGTTTTGCTGCCGCGATCAAGTCCGTCGCCGATAACGACGATGATGCGCTTTTGTCGCGCGCCGGTGAGCGGGCGTAGAGCCTCATTCACAACCGCGCTTAAGGCATCGAACAAATGCGGTTCGCCTCGTTTGGTGAAAGCAGTCGCGGCTGCGGCCAGCTTTTTCGGATCGTCCGTCCAATCCGCCGCGATTTCGGCCGCCTCGTTGTAACCGACGAGCATCAGTTGATCGCCCTCGTAAATCTCGTAAGCAAACTCGCTCACCGCGCCCGCGAGTCTCTGCGGATCGGTGCGCAGCGTCAGCGAATTATCCACAAGCAACACGATGCGCGCGGGACTTGGGTCGGGCGCGAAGCTTTGAATTTTTTGTTCGATGCCTCCGTCGTAAAGCGCGAGATCGTCGGCGGTGACGGAAGCATTCGGATTGCCCGTGCGCGTGGCGATGACGTTGAGCGTCAGGGCGCGATCTGCGGCGGCAGCGCCGGGACGCCGTCCGGCTTGCGCGTAAGAAGTGCTGAAGCAAAGAGCGAGAGTGCCAAGAATCAAAAGCGAATTTTTCGTCGTGTGAAGTACGCGCATTATTTCAAAACTTAATCTTTGCCGCTTGTAGGAGTTGTCGCGGGCTTCGGCGTCGAACTCTTTTCAGTCGTCGTGCTTTTCTTTTCGGACGGCGTTTGTTTATCGCCGCCGGAAGTTGTCTCCGCAGATTCTTTTTTGGCGTCTTCCTTTTTTGCTTCTGTCGCGGGCGTTTTCTTTGCGGCGTAATCCGTCACATACCAGCCTGAGCCTTTCAACTGAAAACTCGTCTGCGACCATTGCTTTTCTAACTTGCCGCCGCAACTACGACACTTTGTAAGCGGTTTGTCGGAAACCTTTTGGAAAGCTTCGGTGTGCGCCTTGCATTTCTGACATGCGTATTCGTAAATAGGCATTTGCTCTTTAGTTCTCCGTTAATCGTTAGTCCTCAAATGTATAAAAACATAATCAGGCGAAAATCAGCTTACATTCGATGCCGCTAAAGCGCAAAACGCTTCACATGCATAAATAATCGAAAAAACTTTTTAGATTTTCGCGCTTTTTTGTACCCCATCAGTACATCCTTCACCGAATTTCGCCCCGAAAGCATCGCTCAACATGAAGCGTTACAGTCAGAAGCTTTGCTATATGTTAGTTTACGGCTGGTCGAATTAAATACATACATCTAAAGGGTTTAATTGAATAAGAACAATGCGCTTTAAGCAACCGCTAAGTGCCTATACCCATCTTACTCACGATCTTAATCAACTCTGCCTGTGCAGGAAGATCACCATGCGCAGCCCCCAAAGGTAAGCGTCCCCTTAATTGTAAAGAGGCGCCAAAACTCGGACTCCTAAAAGTAGTCCCAAGCTCACATGGAGAACAACACAGGATGAAATTTTCCCCGACGACTCGTATCCCTCGCAGATTTAAGTCAACCCCGTTTACCATCGCCTTCTTTATCTTCATCGCGCTGGCGAGCATGTTTCTCAATCGCGCTTTTGCACCGATGGCAATCGCGCATGGAGTTGAACTCGCCTCCGCGCCGTGTTCCGCGATTCCTTCTGACGTTCCGTCATCAGGCGATTGCAAACTCGACGAGATTATCTTTCGCTCCGGTGCGCGCTACGGCGTTGACCCGCGCTTGCTTCACGCCGTTATTTGGCAAGAATCTAAATACAAAACGTCTGCCGAGTCACACAAAGGCGCGCAAGGCTTGATGCAACTCATTCCTTCAACCGCGCGGCGCTTCAACTGCAAAGACGCGCGCGATGCGCAACAGAACATCGAAGCCGGAACGCGCTACCTGCGCAAAATGCTTGAGCGTTTTAACGGCGATGTGACGCTCGCGCTCGCCGGTTATAACGCCGGTGAAGGCAACGTTGACAAATACGACGGCGTGCCGCCCTTCAGCGAAACGCAAAATTACGTTCGCATTATCACCGGCCGTTACGGCAAAACTTTTCACCCGATTTTGACTGCCGAACAAGCGCGAACGCAGTTTAACCTTGACCGCGAACTCGTTGCCCGACTCGAACGCTAAGGCAAACGCTTTTCGCTTCGCCGGAAATCTCTATAATCCTTTCGCCTCAAGCGCGCCTCTTCCGTTGATTGACTTTGCAACCGGAGGCGCGCTTCGTTATCATTTGCGCTTAGCACGTTTTTGTTTCGAGAAACTTATGTCCACAATCATGGCGCAGCAGTCGCTTTCACTTGAGCGCAAAATCCAAATGCACGAAGCGCGCGAAGCGATCATCAATCGCCTTGCGCCCGATTTGCGCTCTGAAATTGACTTGGACAAATTTCTCTCGGCAATCGTCCTCGAACTCGGCCGCATGATGGACGTTGATCGCTGCGACGTGCTGCAACTTGTTCAAAGCGGCGAACTGCGTATCAGCCACGAATGGCGCCGCTCGACGGAAGTTCCTTCAAGCGCGGGCACAACCGTCCCCGTCGATCTCAAACAACTCGTCGAGCGCGTTGACCCGACAAAGCCGATCCGCTTGGACGACGTTTCCGCTTCCGACCTTGATGCGGAAGTGCGTCTTCTCGCCGCGAGTCTCGGCACGCGCTCACTGCTCATCGTCCCTATCGTTTTGGACGGCAAGGTGCTCGGACTTGTAGGCTTACACATGACGCGCACGACGCGCGCGTGGCTTGATGAAGAAGTCTCTTTTCTTCAAGCTATCGCCAAGCAGATCGCCGTCGGCTACCAATATGCGCTTATCTATCAGGACAAACAGCGCGAAGGCGAACGCACGCGCGCGCTTCTTGAGATCGCCAACGCTCTTAATGCGCGCTCGGATTTCAAAGAAGTAACGTCGCTTGTTTTGGAACGCGCCATCGCCCTCGTCGGCGCGGACTACGGCGCGCTCGGCGTGATCGAAACTTCAGGGCAGGTCATTAGCCTCGCCGCTTTCAAACACGCGCCGCACGCCGCGACCGACGGCGTGCGCGGACTCATCGAAGCGCACGGTCAATCAATTGACATCACGGGCTTTCCTGCCCTCACGGATTTACTCAAAGAAGGCCGCACGCTGCGCCTCCGTGATAGCGATCTGCCGTTTCCCCTTCGCTTTGCGTTTAACGCAACCTTAGGCGGGCGCGCCGCGCTCGTCGCTCCCGTGCGCATCGGCGAACAGGTCTTCGGACTTCTAGGTTTAGTGTGGAGCGAAGCGCGCGAAGAATTTGATGAGCACGAGACGGCGCTTGTCGAAGGCATCGCCGATCAAATCGGCACGGCGCTTGAGCGTGATCAGTTATCCGCCGAAGTGATGCGCCTCAAGAGCGTGCTTGACGAACGCCGCGTCGAGAGCCGCATCATCGGGCAAGCTCCGGCAATCCGCCGCGCCATCGAACTTGCTTTAAACGTCGCTGACACGCAAACCTCCGTCCTTATTCAAGGCGAATCAGGCACGGGCAAAGAGTTGCTGGCGAACCTCATTCACTACAATTCCCAGCGCAAAGACAAGCCTTACATCAAACTCAACTGCGGCGCGATTCCCGAAACTCTGCTCGAATCCGAACTTTTCGGTCATGAAAAGGGGGCGTTTACCGACGCACGTTCGCGGCGTCGTGGGCGCTTTGAAGAATCGGACGGCGGCACGCTTTTTCTCGACGAAATCGCGGAGATGACTTTGTCCGCGCAAGTACGCTTATTGCGCGTGCTGCAGGACGGTGAGTTTACGCGCGTCGGCGGCAATGAGTTGTTAAAGACAGATGTGCGCGTGCTCGCTGCGACAAACGTTAATCTCGAAGAGGCAGTTGAAGAGGGCAAGTTTAGGCTCGATCTTTTTTATCGTCTCTCCGTGTTTCCAATCACGCTTCCCGCTTTGCGCGAGCGCACGTCAGACATTCATCCGCTTGTGATCCACTTCATCGAACATTACAAACAGAAGACAGGTCGCTTTATCTCCGGCCTTTCGCGCGACGCGCTCGCCGCGCTCGTCTCCTACGCGTGGCCGGGCAACGTGCGCGAACTTGAGAACGCCATTGAGCGCGCCGTGATCATCGCTTCCGGTCGCCGCATCGAACTCGACGATTTGCCGGACGCAATCGGGC
>JACDAW010000338.1 GCA_013695245.1 Pyrinomonadaceae bacterium
TCTTTGAGCCGCTTGCGTTGACGCGCTCGCCGACGATGAGGAACGACGTGTCCTGTTTGTAAGGTTGCTGAATGTAAAGCGACGAGGCGGCTGGCGTGCGCTCCACCTCGCGGCGCCGTGGCGCAATATCTTTAACTGCTTCGACGATTGCTTTCAGATGCGCGGGCGTTGTGCCGCAGCAACCGCCGACGATTGAAACGCCGTAGTCGCGCGCGAAGTGCAAGAGGTCTGCTGAGAGCGAGGCGGGCGTTTCCTTGTAGTGCGCGTGACCGCCGACGTTTTCGGGGATTCCGGCGTTCGGAATCACGGAGACGGGAAACGGCGAGTTCTCGCAAAGATAGCGCACGTTCTCCGCCATCTCCTTCGGCCCCGTCGCGCAGTTCATCCCGACCACATCAATGGGGAACGGTTCAAGCGCCGTGAGCGCCGCGCCGATCTCTGTGCCCATCAGCATCGTGCCGATGGCTTCAATCGTCACTTGCGCCATGACGGGCACGCGCCGTTTAGTTGCGGCAAAGTGCTCGAAGATCGCGGCGAGCGCGCTCTTTGTTTGCAGCAAATCTTGGCAAGTTTCGACGAGCAGAATGTCAACGCCGCCGTCAAGTAGCCCGCGCACCTGTTCACTGTACGACGCTTTCATGTCGTTGAACGTGATGTGGCCAAGGCTTGGCAGCTTCGTCGTCGGGCCGATTGAGCCTGCGACCCAGCGCGGTTTTTCCTTTGTCGAATAATCGGCGGCGACTTTACGGGCGAGTTGCGCGGACTTGAGGTTTAGCTCATAAGCGAGGTGTGCGATGTCGTATTCAGCGAGGACGATAGAGGTCGAGCCGAAGGAATCGGTTTCAACCACGTCGCAGCCCGCTTCGTAAAAAGCGGCGTGAACTTTTTCAACGGCTTCCGGTTTGGTGATGACGAGATATTCATTACAGCCATCGAGTCCGCCAAAATCGTCCGGGCTGAGATTCTGCGTCTGAATGTTGGTGCCCATCGCGCCATCGAAAACAACGATGCGTTCTTTTAATGTTTGAAGGAAATCGCTCATCTTAATTCTTCTGTTGCATCCTTTCAGGCGGCGGTTTTAAATCCACAAACAAAGGAAATGCCCCGCGCTTCTTGAACAACGCGGGGCATCTCTCGTTTTAAACCTTTTCGCTCGTGGCTTATGGCTATGACGCGCCGGGCTGTTTAGCAAATTGTTTTACGTGGCTGCAAGTCGCTTTAACTCACCACGTTCGTTTAACCGGATGATATTGAACACTAACCGGAACGGGCGTGTCAAGGTTGCGGTCGGTTCATACACGAAGAGCCATGAGGAGTTTTTAAATCGAGAGGTTTTCAAACGGCGATTGTTTGTTGGGTTCGGCTGTGTTAATTTTATCGAGCTTCGATAAGCCATCAGCCGTTCACTTTCACCTTTTATGCGACGCGCGATTTATCCCGGTTCATTTGACCCTGTAACGAACGGACACCTCGACATTATCGAGCGCGGCTGCAAACTCTTTGATGAGATCATCATCGCCATCCTTGTTAATCCTGACAAAAAACCCCTCTTCACGATTGATGAACGACGTGAGATGCTCGTCGAAGTGACGGCTGAAATTAAGAGCGGCGATTGCCGCCTTGTCGTTGATGATTTTCAAGGCTTACTCGTGCAGTATGCGATTGAGCGTGAGGCTGACGCGATTGTGCGCGGCATTCGCGCGATCTCGGATTATGAATTTGAATTGCAAATGGCGTTGATGAATCGCCGGCTTGAGCCGCGCATCGAAACCGTTTTTATGATGCCTGCCGAAGCTTACTCGTATGTCAGTTCGCGGCTCGTCAAAGAAGTACACAGTCTCGGCGCGACGATTGAAGGGCTTGTGCCGCCGTCAGTCGAGGCGCGCATGAGAGAGAAGTTCGGTAAGATTTAGAATTCCAACGCGAAAGCCGCGTGTTATACTCGTTCCATATTAAAGACTCGCTAAGTTAATTTTAGTTTATGACTAAGGTAGCCCCCGAAAGTTTTCCGGTTTCCAAAACCGTGTCGCGCCTTCAGCCTTCTTCGACGCTCGCCGCGATGCAGATGGCCGTCGAGATGCGCGCTGCAGGCATTGACGTGGTTGATTTCGGCGCGGGCGAACCCGATTTCGACACGCCCGATCATATCAAGCGTGCGGCCGCGGAAGCGATGGAGCGCGGCGAAACGAAATACACGCCGACTGCGGGGACGAAAAAGTTTAAAGACGCGGTGATGAGTTATTATCGGCGCGAGTTTAATGCAAGCTACGAACCTTCGGAAGTGATGGCGACGGCCGGAGGCAAGCAAGCGATCTTCAACGCCGTCGTCTCGCTCGTAAACCCTGGCGATGAAGTTTTGATTCCCGCTCCCTACTGGGTCAGCTTTCCTGAGATCGTCACCTTCGCCGGAGCCGTGCCCATCTTTATCAACACGGAAGAGAGCGGCTTTCAACTTACGGCCGAGCAAGTTAAAGAACAGATCACGCCGCGCACGCGTTTGATTATTATCAATTCGCCGTCAAATCCTTCTGGTCGCGTGATCCCGCCCGATGAGTTTCGCCGCATTATGGAACTCGTGGCGGAGCACGACCTTTATGCGATCTCAGATGAATGCTATCTGCAACTTGTTTACCCGCCCGCCGAAGTTTTCAGCGCGGCGACACTTCCACCGGAACTGCGCGCGCGTCTCTGCCTCGCCGGATCGTTTTCCAAGACTTACGCGATGACGGGCTGGCGCATCGGCTACGCGCTCGCGCCCGCCGCGTGGACAAAGGCGATGCTCAACGTTGAGCAGCATTCCACGAGCAATCCAAACTCGCTCGCGCAGGCCGCCGCGCTCTTCGCCTTCAACGAATCGCAAGAGTGCGTGGCGCAGATGCGCGCCGAGTATCAAGCGAGGCGCGATTGGCTTGTACCCGCGCTAAGTGAGATTCCCGGACTAAAATGCTTCGAGCCGGAGGGAGCGTTCTACGTGTTCCCGGACGTGCGCGGAGTTTTTAATGACGAAATCAAAACTTCGGGCGAGTTTGCCGATAAACTTCTGCGCGACAAGCACACCGTCGTTACGGACGGCGCGGGCTTCGGCACGGAAGGCTTCGTGCGAATCTCTTACGCGACATCGCTCAAATGTTTACAGGAAGGCGTGCGCCGCATCAGCACGATGGTGAATGAATTAAATCGTTAAGTAACAAACACTGTGCACAATAAAAAGCGCGACGGCATGTTCAATGATCGTCGCGCTTTTTATTGTTGCTAAAATTTACGTTTAGTAAATTGTAAAAGCGTATTCAAGCGTTACCCACTGCGAGACGGTGCGACCGTCCTTTTGCGCGGGAGTGAATTTTACTTGCCGTGCCGCTTCAATCGCTTTCTCGGTTAACCCGTAAGGCAAACCTTGAACGGGCGAGATATTAGATACCGTTCCATTGGCGTTAAGAACGGCGCGGAGTCTGACCGTTCCCATTGTTTGATTGCGACGCGCTTCTTCAGTGTATTTCGCTTCAGGCTTTGAGATTACATTCGCCTTGCGTGAGACTTCCCTGCTGCTGAACGGACGATTGTAATCAATGCCGTTATTGCCTGTGCCACCGCCTGCACCGCCG
>JACDAW010000285.1 GCA_013695245.1 Pyrinomonadaceae bacterium
GTCAAGAGCCGCACGCTTGACGACGCGCTCGCGGCGATCAGCGAAATCGGGCGTGCGACAGGAAACAATGAGCAAGCGCAAAGATTACTAAATGGAACACGGGCGCAACTCGAAGATGTGCGCGCGCACACACAGGGTTTGCCGCGCCCGCGTGTGCTCTGTGTCGTTGATCGCGCGCCGGGCACGCTGCGCGATGTTTACGCCGCAACGAAGGAAAGCTTTATCGCGCAGTTGATCGAGATCGCGGGCGGCGAACCAATCGCGCCGTCGGCTGCCTCCGGCTACGGGCAGATTAGCAAAGAAGCGATCCTTTCACTTGATCCTGAGATCATCATTGACATGGTGCAGGGCGCGGAAGCGGTCGGGCTATTGGCGGAAGATTCAAAAGCGGTGTGGCGCGAACTCTCCGAGGTCGAGGCCGTTAAAGCAAATCGCGTTTATCCGATAGGCGATGTGTCGGTGCTTCATCCTTCGCAGTTTGTCGGCGCAACCGCGCGCCGCTTCGCGGAGCTTATTCACCCGGAGGCTTTCGGCCGTGACACGAAACGCTGATAAAAGCGAACAAATAGTTGAAACTCAGGCGCGCGCGTTGCTTGAAGCGTGCTCTCTACACTTCGCTTATCCGGCGGCGAAAAACGCTACTGAAGTTGTGCGTGGTGCGACGCTTGCAATCGAGCGCGGCACGCTCGCGGCTTTAATCGGCGCCAATGGATCAGGGAAATCTTCGCTCGTGCGCTTGCTCGCCGGAATTCTCACGCCCCGAAGCGGAGAAATCTTTTTCGACGGTGAACCTCTCTCGGCAATCGAGCCGCGCAAACGCGCGATGCGCATTGCCTATGTGCCGCAGACGATCAACTCCGTGTTTCCATTCACCGCGCTCGAAGTGGTGCTCACGGGTCGCAGCCCTTACGCGGGAAGGTTTCGCTTTGAAACGAATCGCGATCAAGAGATCGCGCGTGAGGCGTTAGCGGCCGTTGATGCTCTACACTTAGCCCCGCGTTCCGTGATGGAGCTCTCCGGCGGCGAACGCCAGATGGTCGCGCTCGCCCGCGCGCTCGCGCAACAACCTCAATGCCTGCTCTTAGACGAACCTTCGTCCGCGCTTGATCTCAAACATCGCGCGGCGCTCATTCGTCACCTGCGCCGCTTGCGCGATGAGCAGGGTATGACCGCGCTTGTCGTGACGCACGATCTCGGATTGCTCGATCCAGCATTTGACGTTGTGCTGGCGATGCGATGCGGCGAGATCGTCGCGCGGGGCGCGCCCGCCGAAGTGTTGCGCGACGAAACACTCGCGGAGATTTACGGTGACGCGCAGATACGCGCGCGGCGCGTTTTTGATCGCACGTTCGTCTGGTCGGAATTGTGATTTCATGAAACGGCGACGCGAAGATTATATTCAAACGGGCGGCACTGAGGACGCGCTCGCTGCAAGCGCGGAAACTATCGCAACTGCGGCAGACGTTTCAACTTCGAGGAAACGCTTTCGCGTGGCGCTTGCATTACTTTTTCTTTTTCTTATCTTATCCGCTGCGATCTCTTTATCGGTCGGCTATCAAACGCTCAACTTTTCTGCGCTTAAAACTGACGCGACCGCGCGCCTCGTCTTCTTTCAACTTCGCTTGCCGCGTGTGATCTTAGCGGCCATCGTCGGCGCATCGCTCGCCATGGTTGGGGCGGCGTTGCAAGCCTTGTTTCGCAACCCATTAGCCGAACCGTTGACGCTCGGCGTTTCGGGCGGCGGCGCGCTCGGCGCGGGGTTGGCGATTGCTTTCGGACTCGGCGCGCGCGTTGCAGGTGTGCCGCTTGTTTTTCTCGCTGCGTTTGCGGGCGCAGGCGTGAGCGTTGTTTTAGTTTATAGATTGGCGCGCACGGGCGGAGCGGTCGTGCTTCCGGGCGCGTTGCTATTGGCGGGCGTGGTGATCAATGTCGTCGCCGCTTCCGGCGTCGTATTGATTCAATATCTGACTGACTACACGCGCGCTTTGCAAATCTTGCGCTGGACGATTGGTAGCCTCGATGTGGTTGGCTTTGATCTCGTCTGGCGAATGCTCATCTTTCTCGTGCCCGGTTGGATCGTGCTTCTTTTTGTGGCGCGCGATCTTCATCTTTTGGCGATTGACGAAGAGACGGCCGCCGCTCTAGGCGTCAACGTGCGGCGCAGCGAGCGACTCGTCTATATCGCTTCATCCCTGATCGTCGGGACGACCGTCGCGGTCGGCGGCACCATTGGCTTCGTGGGACTCATCGTGCCGCACGCGGTGAGGCTTTTGTTTGGCGAAGACGTGCGCGTCGTGTTGCCGTGTTCGTTTCTGCTTGGCGCGGCGTTTCTGATGCTCGCCGATGCGGTCGCGCGCACGGCGACAGGCATGGGCGAACTTCCCGTCGGCGTGATCACCGCGCTCGCAGGTGGCCCCCTCTTTCTTTGGTTGCTCCGCCGCCAGCAGCGTTATTCGGCGATGTAAAAATGTTGAGCGGCGGTTTTAAAGAGCCACACTCAAGAGGCATAATACGTTTATGAAAATCAACGCGCTCGGTCGCACACGAAACTCAGGATTTCTCGTTGCAGTTGCGTTCGCATTACTACTCACAGCAAGCGCGAATGCACAAACGGTCGCGGAGAGTTATGCAGAGCTTCCGAACTTTCATCAAGTGAACGCGCACATTTATCGTGGCGCGCAACCGCACGTCGGGGGCATTCGCAAACTCGCGCAACTCGGCGTCAAAACCGTGATCAACTTGCGCGAAGAAAACGACCGCGCCGACGATGAAGAAGCTGAAGCAAAGGCTGCGGGCTTGCGTTTTATCAACGTGCCGATGCCGGATTTTAGCCGCCCGCGTGATGAACAAGTCCGGCAGGTGCTCGCGTTACTCAACGCTTCGGAGAATTTTCCCGTCTTTATCCATTGCAAACGTGGCGCAGACAGAACCGGCACGATCATCGCCTGTTACCGCATCGCGCACGACGGCTGGACTGCTGAAGCAGCACTCGCGGAAGCCAAACGCTACGGCATGAGCTGGTGGCAGCGCGGTATGAAACACTTCGTCGAAGATTTTTACGAACAACACACGGCGGCAGCAAGCGGGCAGAGCAGAAGCAGGAGTAAGCAATGAGCATTGCGACGAAACACGGAGATAAAGGACAGACCGCTTTAATTGGCGGGCGGAGAGTCTCGAAAGCCGATTTGCGCGTTGAGGCCTATGGCACTATTGACGAACTCAATTCCATGATGGGCTTTGCGCGTTCGATCTGTGAAGACGATGAAGTTGCTGAACTAACGAAAGAGATTCAGCGCGAACTGTTTGTTGTGAGCGGCGCGGTCGCTAACCCGCGCGCTCACGAGAAAGAGCCGCAGGACGTGAACGCAGAGATAGTTGAGAGGTTGACGAAAGAAGTTAATCGCATCGAAGCGATGGAGGGTATTCTCGCCGATTGGTCGTTGCCCGGCGAACATACAGCGTCGGCTGCATACGACATGGCGCGCACCGTCTGCCGCCGCGCCGAACGCCTCGTCGTGCACTTGGGCGAAGGAGAAGAAGTCGCCACGCAAGTGATCCCTTATCTTAATCGTCTCTCCGATCTGCTCTGGCTCTTTAGTCGCCTCATCGAATTACGCGCCGGGGTTGACGCACATCTGCGCAATGAAACACATAAAGGCGCGCGATGGTCGCGCGCTTGGTGAAGAGAGGCGCGCGTGCAGACCGAAGATTACGCATATCTTTACGCGCTAGAAGAGGACTTCTGGTGGTTTGCAGGAATGCGCGAGGTGACGGCGGTATTGCTCGATCCCGTATGTCCTCCCGGCGATGACAGATTTGTTCTTGATGCCGGATGTGGCACGGGGGGGATGCTCGCATGGTTAGAGCGTTATGCAGGACGGGGAAAAATTGTCGGCATTGATTTGATTCATGACGCTCTCAGCTTTTGTCGTAAACGCAAACATCCACACTTAGCTCAAGCCTCAATCGTGCAACTTCCGTTTGCTGATTCCGCTTTTGATCTCGTCACCAGCTTCGACGTGCTCGTTCAATTGCCGGGCGA
>JACDAW010000295.1 GCA_013695245.1 Pyrinomonadaceae bacterium
TTGAGGGCGGTGCGTGAAGGGGCGACTACGCCATCGGAGATCGTGCAAAGTGTTTATACGGATGTTCCGGCGAAAGCGCACCCGATGGCGGAGCGCGCCGTGCTCGCGCATCTTACGAAGCTGGAGCGAGATGGTTATGTGCGGCGGATCAGTGATAACGCTTACGCTCCCGACGTTGCTGCGAGTGAATAAAGCGAAACTCTTATTCGTTAGCTCTTAAATCACCTTCTCAACCTGACGTGAAGGGAGGGCGAATGTGAAACTGGAAGACGAACTGACAGAAGGCGCAAGCGCGGCGGAAAAATTACGCGAAGCGGAAGAGCTTAATCAAGCGGTCTTAAATTCCTTGACCGCGCACATCGCCGTGCTTGACCGGGAAGGCCGCATCATTCTCGTCAATGAAGCGTGGCGACGATTCGCGCGTGACAACAACGGCGGGGCGGAAGAAGCGATTTCGCGCACCGATGTCGGCGCAAACTACTTGCAGGTTTGCGGGCAATCATCCAGCAACTCAAACGGCGAGACGCAATCTGTTTACGAAGGCATCAAGGGAGTTTTGGACGGCGCGCGCGACGGCTTCACGCTTGAGTACCCGTGTCATTCGCCGGTTGGAGAGCGTTGGTTTCTGCTCTACGCCAACCCGCTACCGGGCGGGCGTGGCGGCGCGGTCATTTCGCATGTTGACATCACCGAACGCAAACGTGCCGAGGCGCGCTTGCGCGAGCGCGAAGAATTGTTTAGCACGCTCGCCGACTCGATCCCGCAACTCGCTTGGATGGCAGACCGCGAAGGTTACATCTTCTGGTATAACCGGCGCTGGTACGATTACACGGGCACGACCTTTGAAGACATGCAGGGCTGGGGTTGGCAGCAAGTTCATGATCCAAAAGAGGTGAATCGCGTCACGGAGCGTTTCAAGCGACACCTCATCACGGGTGAATTTTGGGAAGACATTTTTCCTTTGCGCAGCCGCGACGGTGAGTATCGTTGGTTTCTTTCGCGCGCGCTCCCGATCCGCGACGCGGAAGGAAACATCGTGCGCTGGTTCGGCACCAACACGGACGTCGAAGAGCAGCGGCGCGTGGAGCAGAAACTCGCGCGCATAAACCGCGAACGCGAGACTCTGCTGGAAGAAGTTTCAACGCCCATCGTTCCCGTCTGGCGCGATGTGTTGGCGCTACCGCTCATCGGCTCGCTCGATGTGGAGCGCATGACGCGCGCGACGCAAACGGTGCTTGAAACCGTCACGCGCACGGGCGCACGTCTCTGCATCATTGACATCACGGCGGCGCGCATTGTTGACGCGCAAGCAGTCGCTAATCTCGGCAATCTCGTTTCGGCGTTGAAGCTGATCGGCGCGGAAGCGGCTGTCGCGGGCGTGACGGCCGCTTCCGCGCGCACGCTCGTTCAATTAGGTTTAGATTTAAGTCAAATGCGCACGCATCGCACGCTCGCCGAAGCGTTGGCGATGTTTATCAAATCACACAACAGCAAACACCAAGGAACAGGGACAACACGCAATGCAGTTAGCAAAAACTTTAGGTGAACTCAAACAAAGTGGTTACCGCACCAGTTCAGTGAAAGACGAGATGCGCCGCAATTTGCTGCGCAAGCTTCGAGGAAACGAGCGGATTTTTCCCGGCATCGTCGGCTACGATGAAACGGTTGTGCCGCAAATCGTCAACGCCGTTCTCGCGCGCCACAATCTGATTCTTCTGGGCTTACGTGGTCAAGCGAAAAGCCGCATCATCCGTCAACTGACAAACCTTTTGGACGAACAGATTCCCGTCATCGGCGGCTCGGAGATCAACGACGATCCTTTTCACCCGATTAGCTTCTACGGCCGCAGAACCGTCGAAGCGAACGGCGACGACACGCCCATCGCGTGGGTTGAGCGCGACGCACGCTTCGTCGAAAAACTTGCGACGCCGGACGTGACCATCGCGGACATCATCGGCGACGTTGACCCGATCAAAGCCGCGAAGGGCGGGCATCTTTTAAGCGACGAACTGACGATCCACTACGGACTCTTACCGCGCGCCAATCGCGGCATCTTTGCGATTAATGAACTGCCCGACCTTGCAGGCAAAATCCAAGTCGGACTCTTCAACATCATGCAAGAGGGCGACGTGCAGATTAAAGGTTATCCGGTGCGCTTACCCTTAGATGTTGCGCTCATCTTCTCGGCCAACCCTGAAGATTACACGGCGCGCGGCAAGATCATTACGCCCTTGAAAGATCGCATCGGCGCGGAGATTACAACGCACTATCCGTCAGATGTGCAACTCGGCGTTGAGATCACAAAACAGGAAGCCTACACGGAGCGCGAAGGCTTAGACGCCGCCTTGCGCATCCCCGATTTTATCCGCGAGATCGTTGAGCAGATCGCTTTCGAGGCGCGTGATGATCAACGCATTGATAAACGCTCCGGCGTCTCGCAACGACTCCCGATCACGATGACGGAATCCGTCGTCTCAAACGCCGAACGCCGCACGTTGATGACCGAAGAAACAGAGACGTGTGCGCGCATCTCGGACATTTATGCGGCTGTTCCTTCAATGACGGGCAAGATGGAATTAGAGTACGAAGGCGAACAGGTCGGCTCCGCGAAGCTCGCTAAAGATTTGATCAAACGCGCCGCCGGAGAGATTTTCGAGGGCTATTTCGTCGGCATTGATTTCACGAAAGCCATTCAATGGTTTAACACCGGAAACTCCTTGCGGCTCGCAGATACTGCATCAAGTGAAGAGTGCATCAACTTGCTTGAGGACGTGCCGGAGTTAATTGAAACCGCGCTCCTGCCGTTTGACTTCAAACGCAGAGACGAGAATCAAACAATCGCCGCCTGCGAGTTCGCGCTCGAAGGACTCTACGCGCAGAACAAGATCAGCCGCAACGAAGAGGGCGGCTACACCGCCGCAACGAAAGCGAAAAAAGACAGACGCGGGATGATTTACGACGACCTGACGGAGACGGGACGTTTCAGCTAGAAAGAGGTGAGTCATGGAAATAACATTGACAGCCGTATATCACAAAGTGCCGGAAGGTTATATCGGTTTCATCGAAGAGCTGCCCGGCGCAAATACGCAGGGGGCGACGCTTGAAGAAACGCGAGAAAACTTGAAAGAAGCAGTCGAGTTGGTTATTGAAGCTAATCGCGCTTCAATTGAAGAACTGCTTGAAGGTCGGGAAGTTATCCGTGAACCATTCGTTGTCTCTGCTGTTTCTACTGCGTGAGGGCAACACCGTATTCCGCAGGTAATTAACAAGTTGGGTGGCGGTCTATGTTGCTCGCTATGTTGCCCCACCAATTTTAATTCGCTTTGTGCCATGATTGAGTCATGAAGCGCATTGACTTGATTCGTCACTTGGAGAGAAACGGTTGCCAATTTCTTCGTGAAGGCAGCAATCTACGGTTTATGTAAATCTCATAACGAAAGAAAAAGTTCCGATTCCAAGACACCGAGAGATAAACGAATTTCTCGCGCGCAAGATTTGTCGGGATTTACAAGTTCCAGAACCAAAGGTTAAGAAGTAAATGAAGTTTATACGCTATTCAAAATTCAAAGGCTTCGATGTGTCCGGCGTCAATCTCGGCAGTTTGATGGATGCGATGCAGGACGCGATGCTTAATTCCGGCTTCGACGACGATTACTATTGGACGCGCCAACGTCGTCAGCAAGACACTTCGCTTGATGAGCTTCGTCAAGCTTTGCTGCAAGCGTTGATGGAGTCAGGCGAATTGGATGAAGAGGATGTGGCCGAGATGCTCGCGCAAAATAACGGCGAGTTGAAGGGGTCGCAGTTGGAGGAGTTGCTTAATCAATTGATCGAAAGATTGGTTGAAGAAGGCTATTTGAAACTGACGGAAGAACCGGCTGACGAGCGGCAGCAAAGACGTAATCAGAAGGGCGCGGGCAAAGGCGAAATGTCTGACCCACAGCCGCGCAACGTTAAGTTTGAAGTGACGGAAAAGGGCTTGGATTTTCTCGGCTATAAAACTTTGCGTAATCTCTTGGGGAGTCTCGGCAAATCATCCGTCGGCAGGCACGACACGCCACACTTGGCGACGGGCGTTGAGACGGCCGCGGCCTCGAAGCTTTACGAGTTTGGCGACACGATTAACCTCGATGTCAACACTACTTTGATGTCGGCCATCGCGCGCGAGGGTTTGGGCGTGCCGCTTAATCTTGAGTATAGCGATTTGCACGTTTATCAATGCGACTATCAATCGTCGTGCGCGACCGTAGTGATGCTGGATTGCTCGCATTCGATGATTCTCTACGGCGAAGATCGTTTTACGCCCGCAAAGAAAGTTGCGCTTGCGCTCGCGCATCTTATTCGCACGCAGTTTCCGGGCGACTCCTTGAAGATCGTTCTTTTCCACGACGACGCGGAAGAGTTGCCGCTCGCTAAACTCGCCACGACGCAAGTGGGGCCGTATCACACAAACACGTCTGAAGGCTTGCGACTTGCGCGCCGCATCCTGCAAGCGCAGCGCAAAGAGATGAAGCAGATCGTAATGGTAACGGACGGGAAACCAACCGCTTGCTTTATCGATCCGGCGACTGCCGCCGCGACTCTCGGAAGCGGTTACAGCCGCGAGATGCGCCACGCCGCGCGCAGCAGTGCGGGCGAGAGCGCGACTCCGCAGCGCAGACTTTACAAAAATTCGATGGGCGGCGATCCGTTTGTGATGGCGGAGACTTTTAAGGAAGTGCAAGCATGTCGCAAAGCGGGAATCATGATCAACACGTTCATGCTCGCGCAGGATTACTATCTCGTCGAGTTTGTCAAACAGATGTCGCAGATGACGAACGGCAAAGCTTACTTTGCGACGCCGGGCAATCTCACGCAGTTTGTGCTGATTGATTTCCTCAAACGAAAGACGAGCCGCGTAAAATAGATCGCGTCCGCTTCAATGAGAAGATTTAGCAAATGAAAATCAGTGGAGCGCAAAACTTTTAACATCTGCGCTTCACCGATTTTTCCGTTTAGTTGTTTATACTCGCTCGATCACCTCGTCGCCTGCCGTCCATTTCTCATCTTTAATTGTTATGAAACTTTACTGTCGTGTGAATCGTCCATCCGCGTCAACTTTAACGCCCGCTTGTCCGAAGTCGGCTTGTGATAGTTGACGGACGACGGGAATTATTTGGCCTGCGCTGTCGAGGCGCGGCCCGCCCGGCTTCGTCTGCGTTGCTGGATGAATGCGTCCGCCGAGAAACGCGCCGTCAGATTTAAGCTCTGCTTCGAGCACCATTGTTAAGCCGAGCGCGCCCGTGAGATTGAATTTCCCGTAGGTAGCAAAGTTTCCGAGCGAATAAGCGATCAAGCGATCTTTGTAAACTTCCATGCCGCGCACGACATGCGGGCCGTGGCCGAGAACGAGGTCAGCGCCGGAATCAATCACCGCGTGCGTAAATGTGCGAAGGTCGCCGCGCTCTTCGCCTAGGTAACGCTCTCTGCCGTAGGGAACGCGCTGCGCCGCCGTGCCTTCCGCGCCGCCGTGAAATGAGACGATCAGGATGTCGGCTTGGCGCGCGAGATCGGCGACGACGCGGCGCGCCTTTTCGATGTCGTTGAGATTGTAAGAGACGTTATTGGTCGCAAAACCGACGACGATGATTTTGCGTCCCTTAATGTTTAAGCGTGCCACGTCGCCCTCTTCTGCCGTGTGCGCCAAACCGAGTTCGCGCAACACGCGCTTCGAGCTTTCAACGCCTTCTCTGCCGAAGTCGGACGAATGGTTGTTCGCCAAGCTCATCACGTCTAACCCGGCCTCTTTTAAGTAGCGACCGTAGCGCGTGGGCACACGAAACGCGAAACACTTCGTCGAGCGCGGCCCGCACTTGGCTGACGCGCCGCCTTCGAGCATCGGGCCTTCGAGATTGCCGAAAGCGAGATCGGCGCGCGCGAGAATGGGCGCGACTTCCTTGAGCAAATCCGCGCCGTCCTTCGGCGGCAATCCGCTCGCGTCCGGGAAAGACGATCCGAGCATAATGTCGCCGACAGCGGCGATGCTGATTGGTTCGGTTGATTGCGGCGAGGGCACTACGCCAGAGGGCGCAGCGTTTAGTGAACTTGTCGTGTCGGTGGCGGCAGTTTTTTCAGTTCCACAGGCGGCGATAAGAAATAGCGCGGCTGTGAATAGAGATAGAAAGAGCGTGCGTTGCGCTCTTTCAGCGCCGGGGAATATGTTTACCATCGGGGGTTAAACGCCTCTTTTTAAGAGAAATTACGCTTTTCATTCGCTCAAGTCAAGAATTTAGCGTTTATGATTTGCGCTTAAGAGTGGCGCGGGGAGCCGCTTTTCTGCTATTAGATGCAGGAAGAAATCTTCATATTTCGCGCGCGAAAATTATGCAAGGCGCGCATTCAACCGGAGGAATAATCTATGTCGGGAGCTTGGGATGATCGTAAGAAGGCGCTTGAGGAGGAACATTTCCGGCGCAAAGAGCAGGAAGCGTTGGAGAAATTGCGAGAAAAGATGGAGGCGGAATCAAGTGCGCAAGCGAAAGCGGCAGCCGCTTTGCAGTGTCCGAAGTGCGACGGAACACTTGAAACAATTAACTTTGAAAACGTGCAGATTGATCGCTGCACGAAATGTCACGGCGTGTGGCTCGATGCCGGAGAGCTTGAGCGTCTCACGAAGCACGAAGAAGAAGGCTGGTTCAGCCGTTTCCGCCACAGCATGTCGAAAAGCGAGTAGCGCCGTGATGAAATCATTTGAGAAGCATAACGCTCGTTAATATGCGATTAAGTAAATCGCCTTTCATGAATTGGTAGATCATGAGCACGTCGAGAATTATTCGCGCGCCGCGCGGCACGAAACTAAACTGCAAGGGTTGGCATCAGGAAGCGGCGTTGCGTTGTTTGATGAACAACCTCGACCCCGATGTGGCGGAGCGACCGGAAGATTTGGTCGTCTATGGCGGCACGGGGAAAGCGGCGCGCAATTGGAATTCGTTTGAAGCGATTGTGCGCGAGTTGCAGAGAATAGAGAATGACGAGACGCTGCTTGTGCAATCCGGCAAACCCGTTGCCGTGTTTAAAACGCACGAGTACGCGCCGCGCGTCCTTATAGCTAACTCAAACCTTGTGGGCAAATGGGCGACGTGGGAGCATTTTCAAGAACTCGAACGCAAAGGCCTGATGATGTATGGGCAGATGACGGCGGGCAGTTGGATTTACATCGGCACGCAGGGCATTGTGCAAGGAACGTTTGAGACGTTTGCGGCGATGGCAGATAAGCATTTCGGCGGAAGTTTGCAAGGCAGGCTTGTTGTGAGCGGCGGGATGGGCGGGATGGGTGGCGCGCAACCTCTGGCGGCGACGATGAACGGCGCGGTCTTTTTAGGGATTGACGTTGACAGAGCGCGCATCGAACGCCGCGTGCGTGAGCGTTACTGTGACGCCCTTGCGCTCTCGCTCGATGATGCGCTAAGGATTTGCGAGGATGCGGTGGAAGAGAAGCGCGCCGTCTCCGTCGGGCTAGTCGGCAACTGTGCCGAAGTGTTGCCGGAGTTGGTCAAACGCGGCTTTAAGGTTGACGCCGTGACGGATCAAACGAGCGCGCACGATCCGCTTAATGGTTACATTCCGGCAGGTTTGAGTTTGGAAGAAGCGGGCGAGTTAAGAAGAACTGAGCCGCGCAGGTACGTGGAGCGTGCGCTTGAATCAATGCGGGCGCACGTCGAAGCGATACTCGCCTTAAAACGCGCAGGCGCGATTGCGTTTGATTACGGCAATAACATCCGCAAGGGAGCGTTTGACGCCGGATGCGCTGACGCTTTCGAGATTCCGGGCTTCGTCCCCGAATACATCCGCCCGCTTTTCTGCGAAGGCAAGGGGCCGTTTCGCTGGGTTGCGCTTTCGGGAAACCGCGAGGACATTCGCCGCACGGACGATCTTGCGCTCGAACTCTTTCCCGACAATGAAACACTAAATCGTTGGCTCCGACTAGCGCGCGACCGCGTGCAGTTTCAAGGACTCCCGGCGCGCATCTGCTGGCTCGGACTTGGCGAACGCGCCGAAATGGGCGAGGCGATCAATGATCTTGTCAAACGCGGTCAACTCGAAGCGCCCGTCGCCATCGGGCGCGATCACTTGGATACCGGATCGGTCGCCTCGCCTTACCGCGAAACCGAAGCGATGAAAGACGGCTCAGATGCAATCGCCGATTGGCCAATCTTAAACGCTTTGCTCAACACGGCGAGCGGCGCATCGTGGGTCTCTTTTCATCACGGCGGCGGCGTCGGCATGGGCTACTCTCTGCACGCCGGACAAGTCTCCGTTGCTGATGGAACCGATGAAGCAGCAAAACGTCTTAATCGCGTGCTAACAAACGATCCGGGATTAGGCGTTGCACGCCACGTTGATGCAGGCTACGAGGAAGCTGAAGAAACGGCGCGCGCTAAAGGATTAAACATTCCGATGCTCACAGACAGCGAAACAAATTCATGAAGGCTGAGGATCGTCAATGCTGATCTTCCCTTGCTGTTGATTTCTCGGCGATCAGTGTTGCTCTAAGCGGTATTATTTAAAAGGAAGCGCGTTCTATGTCAACACAGCGCAAAGCGCGTTTGACGCCGGAAGAATATCTGGCGATTGAGCGTCGCGCAGAAACGAAAAGCGAGTACTTAAACGGCGGAGTTTATGCGATGGTCGGCGCGAGCCGCAAGCATAATCTCATTACTGGAAACATCTTTCGTCAGATTGGAAATCAACTGCGCGGTAAAGATTGCGAAGCGTACATCAACGATATGCGTGTGCGCGTTTCCGAGACGGGTTTATATACTTACCCAGATGTGATTGTCGTTTGTGGTGAGCCGCAATTTGTAGATGCACAGGTTGATACGTTGCTTAACCCGACGCTCATTGTCGAAGTCCTCTCGCCGTCAACTGAGAGCTATGATCGCGGCAAGAAGTTTGCGCACTACCGCACGGTTGGGTCGCTCGCCGAGTACGCGTTGGTCGCGCAGGATGAACCGCGCGTTGACCTTTATACGAAACAACAAGACGGGCGGTGGGTTCTCTCTGACGCGCAAGGGATGTTAGGTAAACTCGAACTCCTTTCCATCGGTTGCACGCTCGACTTGACGGAGACTTATGATAAGGTCGAGTTCGATGAAACAAACGGCACGCAGCAAATTTGATTAGCGGATAAAACACAGCTCTTTCCGAACGAAAGCATGGCGAAAACTAACATTACACCGCGCGAGAAGGATTACTCGCAATGGTATCTGGACATCGTTGAAGAAGCGGGCATGGCGGAAAACTCTGGCGTGCGCGGCTGCATGGTGATTAAGCCGCACGGTTACGCGATCTGGGAACTGATCCAAGCGGCGATGGACAAGCGCATCAAGGAGACAGGGCACGTTAACGCATACTTTCCGTTGCTGATCCCGAAAAGTTATCTGATGAAAGAGGCCGAGCACGTCGAAGGCTTCGCGCCGGAGGTGGCGGAGGTGACGCGCGCGGGCGGTGAAGAGTTAGCAGAGCCTTATGTGATTCGTCCGACTTCAGAGACTATCATCGGCGCGACTTACGCGAAGTGGATCAAGTCATGGCGCGATCTTCCCGTGCTCGTCAATCAATGGGCGAACGTGATGCGATGGGAAATGCGCACGCGACCGTTTCTTCGCACGTCGGAATTTTTGTGGCAAGAGGGACACACGGCGCACGCGACTGAGGATGAAGCCGAGCGCGAAACGCTGATGATCTTGCACGACGTTTACACCGATGTGGTCGAGCGCGTGATGGCGATCCCCGTGTTGCGCGGGCTAAAGACGGAGAACGAAAAGTTTGCGGGCGCGCTCAGGACTTACGCGATTGAGGCATTGATGCAGGACGGCAAGGCTCTGCAAGCCGGAACGAGCCACAATCTCGGACAAAACTTCGCGCGCTCGTTTGAGATCAAATACACGACGCCCGACAACCGCGAAGAGTTTTGCTGGACAACATCATGGGGCGTTTCAACCCGTCTCGTCGGCGCGCTGATAATGGCGCATAGCGACGACGACGGGCTTGTGCTTCCGCCGCAGGTTGCGCCCGTTCAAGTCGTGGTCGTTCCGATCTTCAAGAACGAAGAGGAACGCGCGCAAGTGATGGAAGTTGTTAATCGCATTACGAGCGATTGGCGAGATCGTTTTCGCTGGAAGTTGGATGAGCGCGATCATGTTTCGCCGGGTTTTAAGTTTAATGAATGGGAAGTGAAAGGCGTGCCGGTGCGCGTTGAAGTCGGCATGAAGGATGTAGCGAAGGGGACAGTCGCCGTTGCGCGACGCGACGTGCCCGGAAGAGAAGGTAAATCTTTCGTCGAGCAGAAGGGGTTAACCGAACGCATCACAGCGTTGCTAGTTGAAATTCAACAATCATTATTTGATCGCGCTCTGCGTTTCCGCGAAGAACATACGTTTGAAGCGGAAACTTACGAGGATTTTAAAACGAAGGTCGAGCGCGGCTTCGTGCGCGTCTATTTTGATGGCACGGGCGAAGACGAAGACAAAATTAAAGCCGATACGAAGGCGACAGTGCGTGTGCTTCCGTTTGATCAACCGGAAGAGGAAGGCGTCTGCTTCTACACGGGACGCAAAACAAAACGACAAGCGATCTTCGCACGTTCATATTAAAATTCGTCTCAACAATTGATAAAGATGAATCACGAAGGCACACGAAAGCGGATTTGAATCTGCTTCGTGTTAATTCGTGTATTTTCGTAGTTACTCTTTTCTTCGACGATTCTGCTTCAATTTAAAATCATGATGAGAAACACTCGAACGCTATTTCTATTCTTCGCGCTGCTGCTTTCTCCTCTCGTTGCCTGCGGACAGGCGAAGAACAACACCGCGACCGCGACGGCGGGCGTGTCAACACAGACCGTCCAATTTAAAAGCAGTCTCGTCGGCGCAGAGTTGCCTTACGAGGTGCTGCTGCCGCCGGACTATAACCTCGCCGCGTCGAACGCTAAACGCTATCCGGTGCTTTATCTTTTGCACGGACTCGGCGGCAATCCGCGCAGTTGGTTTAATTTAGGCGTTAGCGAAGCGGCTTCACGCTATTCATTGATCGTTGTGTTGGCGGAGGGGCGCGATTCGTTTTACACGGACTCCGCTTCCGCGCCCGCGGAGAAATTTGAGTCTTACTTTGTGCGCGAACTCGCGCCTGACGTTGACCGACGCTTCCGCACCGTTGCAAGCCGGGATGGAAGAGCCGTCGGCGGGCTTTCGATGGGTGGCTATGGCGCGCTGAAGTTTGCAATTAAATATCCGGAGATGTTTGCGGTCGCCGCTTCGATGAGCGGCGCGATCAGTTCTTCGTCATGGCAAAAGCCGGAGGACTTACCGGCGTCGCTGCGCTCGCTGCTTGTCAAAATATTCGGCGCGCCGGACAGCCCGACGCACACGAGCAACGATCTTTTTCGTTTGCTCGCCGAGATGTCGCCTGAACGCCGCGCGCAACTTCCGTTTCTCTATTTCGACTGCGGCACGGAGGATTTCCTCTTCGAGTCGAACCGTCAATTCGCCGCGCTATTGAATGAACGAAAAATTAAACACGAATACCGCGAATTGCCCGGCAGCCACGAGCAGAAATACTGGCGCAGACAATTGCCCGAAGTTTTTGAGACAATCGCGCGCGAACTTCCGGCAATGAATTCCCGCGCGGCGGCAGCAGCAACAACGAGCAGGTAAACTTCGCGCGTTCGCCGCCAAAACGTTTTTCAAGGTAAACATTTGTGCTTAACTTCGCTATGCAGACGGCGCGCGAAGCCGGGCGGATTCTCGCCGAACGCTTCGGTCGCCGCATTCAGATCACACAGAAAGGCTTGATCGATCTCGTCACGGAAGCCGACCTTGCGGCCGAGCGTCTGATCATCGAACGCATCGGGAGTTACTATCCGCGCCACGCCGTGCTGGCCGAAGAATCGGGCGCGACGGTGCGCGAAGGCGCGGAAGCGAGCGAATACAAATGGATCGTCGATCCGCTTGACGGGACGACCAATTACGCGCACGGTTATCCGTGCTTCTGCGTCTCCATCGGACTTGAGTATAAAGGCAAAATAATTTTAGGCGTGATCTACGATCCGACGCGCGACGAGATGTTTGCCGCCGAACAGGGTGAGGGCGCGACTTTGAACGGGCGAACGATCCGCGTCTCAGAGATTGACGATCTTAACAGCGCGCTTCTCTGCACGGGCTTTCCTTACGATGTGCGTGATCGCGGCGACTTCGGGCGTCATTTCGTCAACTTCATCAATCATGCGCAAGCAGTGCGCCGCGACGGAAGCGCGGCGCTCGATCTCGCTTACGTGGCGGCCGGAAGGTTCGACGGATTCTGGGAAGAAGGTTTGCGCCCGTGGGACGTGGCGGCCGGAGCGTTAATCATCGAAGAAGCAGGCGGGCGCGTCTCGCATTACGACAACGCTGATTTCAATATCTACAAACCGCCTTTGCTCGCCAGCAACGGACTCGTGCACGAAGCGATGATGCGCGTTCTTACGATGTAAGCGGCAACCAACGCGGGCGAAGATGAATCTTTGTTTATGCAAGCGAGGTTTAAATAATCATCATGAAAAAAACTATTACGATCTTCTCTTTACTGCTGCTCGCAGCATTTTCGCAAACCGTGTTTACTCAAAACCAAAACAGTGCCATCGCCCGCGACGAGCATTCTTATTCAAACCCGGCCGAAGTGCGCGTCAAACATGTTGACCTTGATTTGAACGTGCTCTTTGAGCGAAAAACGTTGCAAGGCTCAGTGGTGCTCGATGTCGAGAGAAGCAAGCCTGCAATCGCGCAATCGCTCGTGCTTGATACGCGAAACTTAAAGATCACAAAAGCGGAAACTTCGACAAACGGCAGACGTTTCACCGCGACGACTTTCAACGTCGGGCAAGCCGATAAAATCTTGGGCGCGCCTTTAACGATCAATTTGCCGCCGCGAGCGACGCGCGTGCGAGTTTCGTATGAGACGAATCCCGATGCTTCGGGCGTGCAGTGGCTTGCGCCTTCGCAAACGGCCGGGAAGAAATCCCCGTTTCTCTTTACGCAAGCGCAAGCGATCCACGCGCGCAGCTTTATTCCGCTTCAGGATTCGCCGGGCGTGCGCGTCACTTACACGGCGCGCATCCGCACGCCGAAGGATTTGCTCGCCGTGATGAGCGCGGAAAACGATCCGAACACTGCGCGCGACGGCGATTACACGTTCAGAATGCGGCAGCCGATTCCGTCTTACTTAATCGCTTTGGCGGTTGGCGATCTCGCTTTTCGACGCTTGGGCGCGCGCACCGGAGTTTATGCCGAGATTTCCGTTGTCGAAAAGGCGGCGAAAGAGTTTGAAGACACAGAGAAGATGGTGAGCGCGACGGAAGAACTCTACGGCCCCTATCGTTGGGGGCGCTACGACTTGCTTGTGCTGCCGCCAAGCTTCCCCTTCGGCGGCATGGAAAACCCGCGCCTCACGTTTGCGACGCCGACCGTGCTTGCCGGAGACAAATCGCTCACGTCTTTAGTCGCGCACGAACTCGCGCACTCGTGGTCAGGCAATCTCGTCACCAATGCGACGTGGCGCGACTTCTGGCTTAACGAAGGCTTCACCGTCTATGTCGAACGCCGCATCGTCGAAAAAGTTTACGGTCGCCCGCGCGAGGAGATGGAAGCTGTATTGGGCAGGCGCGAACTCACGGAAGAACTTGCCAAACTCGAAGCGCGCGATCAAATCCTCCACGTTGATCTCAAGGGACGCGACCCCGACGACGGCTTTACCAACGTGCCGTATGAGAAAGGCTATCTTTTCCTGCGATACCTTGAAGAGACTTTCGGGCGCGAGCGATTCGATCCTTTCTTACGCTCTTACTTCGACCATTTCGCTTTCCGTAGCATCACGACCGAAGACTTCGTGCGCTACCTGAAAGCAAATCTGCTCGACAAGAATCCGCAACTCGCCGCGCGTGTCAACGTTGAAGAGTGGGTGGCGGGCGCTGGGTTGCCGCAGAACGCGCCGCAAGCCGCTTCCGATGCGTTTACGAAAGTTGAAGCGCAATCTGCGGCGTGGCAGCGCGGCGAGAGTCCGGCGCGAAGT
>JACDAW010000365.1 GCA_013695245.1 Pyrinomonadaceae bacterium
CTCGCACGACCCCGACGTGCCCGTCGTCGTAATGACCGCGTATGGTTCGATTGATGAAGCTGTGCAGGCGATGAAGGACGGCGCGCACGATTTTCTGCAAAAGCCGGTTGACTCGAATCATCTGTTACTACTCATCGAACGCGCTTTGGAAGCAAGACGTTTGCGCACTGAGAACGTCTTGCTGCGCGAAGAGTGGGCGCGGCGCTATGGTTTCCCGCGCATCATCGGCGAATCCGAAGCGCTCAAGCGGGCGGTTGCGGAGACGCAGCGCGTTGCGCCAACGGACGCGACCGTTCTCTTGCTCGGCGAATCCGGCACGGGCAAAGAACTCTTCGCGCGCGCCGTTCATCACCTCTCCGCGCGCGGCGAGAAAAACGATAAGCCGTTCGTCGCCGTCAATTGCGCGGCGATCCCCGAAACCTTGATCGAATCCGAACTCTTCGGTTACGAACGCGGCGCGTTTACCGGCGCCAACGAGCGTCGCGCCGGTAAGTTTGAATTAGCTTCCGGTGGTTCGATCTTCCTCGATGAGATCGGCGAACTTCCCCTCGCCGTGCAGGGAAAACTCTTACGCGCCATCGAAGAGAAAACGGTTGATCGCATCGGCGGACGCGCTCCCGTGCCCGTTGATATTCGCATCATCGCGGCAACGAACCGCGATTTGGAAGGGGCGGCCGAAGCGGGCGAGTTTCGCCGTGACTTGTTCTTCCGTCTCGCCGTCTTCCCTATCGAGATTCCGCCATTGCGTGAGCGCGGCGATGATGTTGTATTGCTCGCGCAACACTTCGCCCAAAAGTTCGGTAAAGAGTTGCGCGGGCGCGCGGCCGTCTTAAGCGATGCGGCAATCGTCACGCTGCGCGCTTACGCGTGGCCCGGCAATGTGCGCGAATTGGAGAATGCGATTGAGCGCGCCTGCATTCTCGCCGACGGGTTGACGCTTGAGCCTTCCGACCTCAGTTTAAAAACAGCAACGAAAGAGGCTGCCCCAACGCTTGATGAAATTGATCTCACGGGTGCGTTGGCAGAGGCCACCGACCGCGTCGTGCGATTCGTTGAGCGGCGCAAGATCGCCGAAGCGCTGCAAGCGTATGACAACAATAAAACTCGCACCGCCGAAAGTTTGGGTGTGAGTTACAAAACGCTTCTCACCAAAATTAAGGACTACAACCTGTAAATGAATCACGACCGCCCGGACGATCAAGCTCACTCCACAAAAAAATCGTCGCCGGATGACGCGCGCGAAATCAATGAGCGAGACGAAGAACTGCATCGCGCCGAAGCGTTCACAGAAGTCGAGGCGCATACGGATGCGGGAGTTGCGGCGGGCGAGGCTCAAATTCCCATCGGCGCTGTTCCCGGAGACTCGGCCGCAGAACAGAAAACGGAGCGGCGCGAGCGCGAAGCAAGCACCGGAAAACATGCCTTTCTCGTTGGCGCCGGGATTCTTTTCAGTCGCATCATCGGACTCGTTCGCCAGCGCATCTTCGCTTCATTCTTCGGTCTCTCCGATGCGGGCGATGCTTTCAACACCGCGTTTAGAATTCCTAACTTTCTTCAAAATGTTTTCGGCGAAGGCGCGCTCTCGGCGTCGTTTATTCCCGTTTATGCCAATCTTCTCGCGCGCAATGATGAGAAAGAGGCGGGACGGGTGGCGGGCGCGATCTTCGCATTGCTGGCCTTAATCACTTCGCTCATTGTTCTCTTCGGCGTGCTTGCGACTCCGTATTTGATTCCTTTCATTGCTCCCGGCTTTAAAGGCGAAAAACGCGAATTAACAACCCAACTCGTTAAGATTTTTTTTCCCGGCGCGGGATTGCTTGTGCTTTCGGCGTGGTGTCTCGGCGTGCTCAATAGTCATCGCCGCTTTTTTCTTTCCTACAGTGCGCCCGTTATATGGAACGTGTCGATCATCATCGCGTTGCTTTTCTTCGGAAATCGCATCGGGCAGTATCCGCTCGCTGAAATGGCAGCGTGGGGGTCGGTCGTCGGAAGCGGATTGCAATTCGGCATTCAGCTTCCGACCGTCTTGAGTTTAATCAAACACTTGCGTCTGTCGCTCGACATCATTTCGGAAAATGTACGCAAGGTTGCGCGCAGTTTCTTCCCCGTCTTTTTCAGTCGTGGCGTGGTGCAGATTAGCGCCTTCGTTGATGGAATTTTGGCGACTCTCCTCGGTACGGGCGCAGCAAACGCACTCGCCTATACACAAAGTTTATACACGCTTCCCGTGAGTCTTTTCGGCATGTCGGTGTCGGCGGCGGAGTTGCCTCAGATGGCGAGCGCGATTGGAACGACGGAAGAGATCGCGGCGCACTTACGCAAACGCCTCGATGCGGGCTTACGGCAGATCGCGTTCTTTATCGTGCCCTCCGCAGTTGGCTTTCTTGCACTCGGCGACGTGATGATCGGCGTGCTTTATCAGACAGGAAAATTTACGCGCGCCGACACGCTTTACGTCTGGGGCATTCTCGCCGGTTCGAGCGTCGGGCTATTAGCTTCAACTCTCGGACGACTCTACTCTTCAACTTATTACGCCCTTCATGACACGCGCTCCCCACTTCTGTTTGCCGTCTCGCGTGTACTGCTCGGCATTGTGCTCGGTTACACGCTGGCGATTCTGCTTCCGCCCGTCATCGGCATTGACCGACGCTGGGGCATCATCGGCTTAACGATAGCTTCAGGCTTGGCCGGTTGGGTGGAATTCTTCCTCTTGCGGCGCACGCTTAATAAGCGCATCGGACGCACTGGACTACCCTTAGGCTTTACAATCAAACTTTGGTTAACCGCTTTGACGTGCGCGGGACTTGCGCTTGGCATTAAATATTTTCTCGGCGCGCGCCATCCCGCTATCGTCGCCGCGCTCGTGCTTCTACCTTACGGACTGCTCTACTTCGCGTTAACTTCGCTTCTTGGAATCGGCGAAGCGCAATCCGTCGTTAAGCGTTTCACACGAATCTTAAAACGCTCGTGAGAATTGAAAATCCTGAAACTACTCGATGCTTGAGTTTAAAGATTTTTACAATTGTTTGTAAGCTAACAGAATGGCGAGATCGACTTAATCCAACAAGAAATTGTTTGGTCAAGGCCGGTACGCTTGGAATTTGATAACACTTAAGAACAGTTTGGCGAGGCGATAGTTCACAGAAAATTGAAACGCTTCGCTTATTACATTAGGACCTACGCAGTTGAGCGAAGAATCAACAACTTACAGACTTGAGCGAAATCGCTAAACTCATTATTTTCAATAAAGCAATGCTCAAAGTGCGTAAGTCATAACATCTTTATATACAGTACCGAAGGAAAACAATCAGGATGGCTGGAAGGTAGCGGCAGGCACGGAAGAAGCAGTTCCGTGTCCGCCGCCTTTCTGTTAAACAAATTTTATCCTCGTATTCAGGTGTGATTCGTATGGCACAATTGTGCCATACGGCATGGGCGGATTGTGCCATATCAAAATGGGCGCTTTGTACGATGCGCAATCTGTTTTTCTTATGTATAGTGTGTGTTATAGCTAAGCCGCAAGGTGGATTGTCTGTGAGAGCGCACCTGCTCCTTGCTGCCTCAGCTTTTTGACAATTCAACTTTGGGTAGCTCTGAGACGGCATTTAAAAGTAGCGGAGTGCGGCAATTGTTTATCATCATTTGACTACGATTGCTTTTGCGCTTACCATCGCCGCTCTCCCTAAAGGCTTACGAAGGCACAGTGCTCTTTGCATTCTTAGAGTTTTCTGAAACGAGAATGCGATTACGTCTCTCTGCTTGAGTAGGCATTTCGCAATCAGAACTACCTACCTTCGTGAAGTATCGAGGGTTTGCAAAGAAAGGTTCACCGGTCACAGCAAGCGCGCGAGTTCTTCACGTGACCGGTAACACTAAAGACGAAACAGGTTGAAGGTGCGGCTTTAACTTACAGCGCAGATGATTTCAACTAATGTTTCTAAAGGTCTCAAAACCATCGAAGCAGTAGTTTAACGACTTACCCAGAGCTTAGACTCTAACAAGTAGATATATCTCTACGGAGGAAAAAAGAATGAAACGTTTCTTAAAGCCCTTGCTCATGCTGGCAGCTGTGTTCTGCTTGCTGGGTTTCGCTAATGTTCAATCGGCATTAGCAGTTCCCGTCCAATTCGTCACCGGTGGCGCGTTCACGGGCGGTGTGACAGTTCCGGCGACAAACATTACGCCCGGCACATCCACCATCACTGTTGGCGGCGTGACAATCACGTTCGTCGGCACATCGTCAATGGTTCTCAATCCGCCACCGTTGACCGGCGTTGACTTCGGTCAATTCTCAGTTGTCGCGTTAGGCCCCTTAACCGACATCGGATCAGTTGGTTTCACCTTGACCGTGAACCAGAATCAACCGACGGTGGGTACTTCTACTCAAAGCGGCACCATCACGGGACAGCTTAGCGCAACGCAAGGTATTCTCACCTTGACGTTCGCCAACAGCACGTTCACGATTGGTCAGGTTACTTTCACGATTAACCCCAATCCGTTGAACTTGAACAATCAAGGCACGAACCTTGGTCTGACTGACCTGCGCGGTACGGTTAATGCTCCGGCAGCAGTGCCTGAGCCTGCGACGATGCTTTTGCTTGGCACCGGTTTGGCCGGCGTCGCCGCGAAGATTCGTCGTAGTCGCAAAAACACCGAAGCCTAAGCTTTCGCGTTTTTGTCGAAGCAAATAAAAAGGTTGGGGCGGATCGAAGTTTGATCCGTCCCAACCTTTTTCAGCCTACTATTCTTCACTTCCCGCTAACTTCCCCTCTCTGTTTAATCATCAATCTTCTTCAGCGCGCAATTGACCCGCGCGCCTCTCTGTCTTTATCATCTTCAACGTGCAAAAGATCATCACGGCCGCCACGATGCGCGAGATCGATTCTTTGACGACCGCGCGTTTCAGTATTCCATCTTTGCTGCTGATGGAAACTGCCGCCGCCGCCGCCTGCCTCACCCAACTCACCAAACGCTTCCCGCAACACGGTAAAGAGCTGAGCGCGCTCGTCCTCTGCGGGACAGGCAACAACGGCGGCGA
>JACDAW010000345.1 GCA_013695245.1 Pyrinomonadaceae bacterium
GATTGGAATGCTGCGCAAGCTGCGGCGCGGTCTGCGCCGAAAAAGATGCAGGTGTCGGCGTGTGAACGTTTGACGTTAAAGAACCGCGAGCGCCGCTTTGTTGTACGGGCGAGTGATTTGGATTTTCATGGATTGGCAAAGCGGCGACGGAGTTTCGCTGATTGGTGTGAATGAGAGTTGGCGCGTTGGGGTTTATCAACGGGACGTTTGGCGCAGGAGTCTCCGCAAGCGCAGCTTTCAATTCTGCAACTAGCTCTCCGGCGGTCGAGAATCGGTCAGCGCGGTCTTTGGCGAGCGCACGCGCCACCGCGCGACTAAAAGCCACACTTATGCCCGGCATCACTTCGTGCAACGGACGCGGCACAAGACTTGTGTGTGCGCGGCGCAATTTGCCGAGCGATTTGGCGTCAAAAGGTTTAGCGCCGGAGACGAGTTCGTAGAGCATCACGCCGAAACTATAAATATCGGTGCGACTGTCAATCTCCGCGTCACCGTCGCGCGGGAGTTCGCCCCACTGTTCCGGTGACATGTAATAAGGTGTGCCGAGAATCTGACCGACGAGCGTGAGGGACGCGGACGGATTCGCCCCGCCGCCTGTCACATCAACCATTTTAGCGATACCGAGATCGAGTAATTTAATGTTCTGCTCATCACTCGCCGCGCTCCTCACCTGCGAGTTTTCAGTTACGCCTCCGAGCATCACGTTTTCCGGCTTGAGATCGCGGTGGACGATCCCTCTTTTGTGCGCCGCATCGAGCACGTCAGCCACAGGCTTGAGCACGCGCAAAGCCTCTGTGGGTGTGAATCGCCCGCGAAGTTTGAGTTCTGCGTCGAGCGTCAATCCTTCGACGTATTCCATCACCATGTAGATGAGATTACCGTCCGTCTCCCGAAGATCATAGACGGTGACGGCGTTTGGATGGCGGAAGCGGCGCGCGACTTGACCTTCGCGCAAAAATCTTTGCAGCCATTCCTCATTGTCGCGCATTTCGGGACGCAAGACTTTAACAGCGACGCAGTCGCCCAACAGCGTGTGGCGCGCGCGATAAACCGTGCCCATGCCGCCGCGCGCGATGAAGGCTTCGATCTCGTATTGATCATCGAGAATCCGCCCGGCCGCGAGTTCCGACGAATCTTCGACGAGCGATGCGCCGTCGCGCGGGCAAAACTTGATCCCGTCATCGTATTTTCCGCCGCATTTGGAGCAGGATTTCATGGAGCAGTTCGCTGCTTTAGGAAGCTTGAATTTCACATGGACGGTCGAAACGAGATGCGCGTGCGTGCGAGGCGCGCCTGATCTCAAGCCACAGGAAGCAAGACGGGGAGTTTAACACGAGGCGCAGCGCGTGGGAATAGCGAGCGCGTTTAAACGACGAAAGAGTTTTACTTTCAACCGCCCGCGTAAAGACGCCTTTCAACTCGAAAGCAGAGCGCGAAATTTCGGGCGCAACTTTACTCACGGTAATGTTGACGCGGTTAAAGTTTATTTTTGCCGTTAGTCAAAAAGATTTTTCGCAACCGACAACTCATAGGAGGCGTGAGTTATTGCCGCTCATCAAGATAAATCCTCTGCGCATATTCCTGCACCATGCGGTCGCTGCTGAAGGCGGGCGCAAGCGTTTCGAGCGAACGCTTCATCATCCGCACCCAACGGCGCGGCAGTCCCGTTTCATCTCGCTCATAAAACGCGGGCACGATCTCTTCTTCAAGCACGCGGTAAAGCGATTCAGCGTCTTTCATATCCTCCGGCGTCACCACGCCCGGCGTCTCGACGGGCTCGTGCGCGGTCGTGTCGCCAATCGCCCACCCGTTCGTGCCGTCGTAGCCTTCGAGCCACCAGCCGTCGAGCACAGAGAAATTAAGTCCGCCGTTCATCGCTACCTTCTGCCCGCTTGTGCCCGAAGCTTCCAACGGGCGACGCGGCACGTTCATCCACACGTCAACCGATTGCACGAGTTGGCGCGCCATCTCCTGATCGTAATCTTCAAGGAAAACGGCGCGCCGCATTACCGATGGGTCAAGCTTCCAGCGCGCGAGTTGTTGAAGGACAAGTTTCGCTCCTTGATCTTGCGGGTGTGCCTTGCCCGCGAAGACGAACTGCACGGGTCGTTCCGCGTCGTTAATCAAACGCGATAAACGCTCCGTGTCGGCCAGCAATAAACTCCAACGCTTATAACCGGCGACGCGCCGCGCGAAACCGACGATCAAGCTTTCCGGGTCAAACATCACGCCCGCGCTCTCGACATAAGCCGCCGACTCGCCGCGTTTCTCTCGCGCGTGAGTGGAACGCTGGCGGATAAAGGCAACGAGTCGTTGCTTCAAAAGACGATGCGCCTGCCACAGTTCTTCATCGGAGATTCTGCCGATGCCCTTCGCCCAACGCTTCGGATCGTGAAGCTTCTGCATCCAATTCTTACCGATGCGCTCGGTATAAAGCGCGCGCAAGTTAGGCGCGACCCACGTCGGCGCGTGAACGCCATTCGTTACATAAGTGATCGGCACTGCGGCGGCGGTCATACTCTCCGGCCATAATTCGCGCCACAATTCTTGCGACACTTCGCCGTGCTTGCGGCTGACGCCGTTGGTCGAACGAGACATCTTTATCGCAAGCGGCGTCATCCCGAAAAACTCCGTTGCCTCGTCCGGCCGCACGCGCCCGATGCTTAGAAACTCCTCGCGCGTCAAACCCAAACTTTGCCAGTAAGTTTCACCGAGACATTGATCGAGGAGAGCCGGATCAAATTCATCGTTTCCGGCCGCGACCGGCGTGTGCGTCGTAAACACGCAACGCTCGCGCACTCTGCGCGCCGCTTCAGCGAATCCCACGCCTTGCTCCTCGACGAGTTCGCGCGCGAGTTCCAAAGTCAACAGCGCCGAGTGTCCTTCGTTAAGGTGAAACACTTGCGGCTCGTATCCCAAACGCCGCAGCAGACGCACGCCGCCTAGCCCTAGCATCATTTCCTGCACGATCCTCGTTTCGCGGTCGCCGCCGTAGAGATGTCCCGTCACCCAACAATCGGTCGGATCGTTTTCAGGGATGTTCGTGTCGAGCAGATAAAGCGGCACACGTCCCACGTCAACTCTCCACGCGCTCGCGCGCACATTACGACCGCGCATAAAAACTTCAACCGTGACGTGCGCGCCCGCCTCATCTAACACAGGGCGCATCGAAAGCTCTGACGGCGCAAACTCGCCGTAGTGCTCTTCTTGCCAACCGTCGCGCGTCAGGCGTTGACGAAAATAGCCGTAGCGATAAAGCAACCCGATGGCGACGAGCGGAAGGCCGAGATCGCTTGCCGATTTCAAGTGGTCGCCCGCCAGCATTCCGAGTCCACCCGAATAAAGCGGCAGGCTATTGTGAATGCCATACTCCGCGCAAAAGTAGGCGACGGGATTGGCGGGCGTGAGTTCTTTCACCGCGTTTTTCGCCCACGACTCGCTTTTCGGATTAACGTAATCATCAAACTTCGCCGCGAGCTTGGCGACGCGCCGCGTATAGACGGGATCAATCGCCATCTGCATGAGGCGAAACTCAGAAATCTTTTCCAGCAACTTGCGCGGATTGTGTTCGCATTCTTCCCACACCGCCGGATCAAGATCGCGAAACACGGCGACGCCGTCCGGCGACCAACTCCACCAGTAATTCCACGACACACGATTTAACGCTGCAAGCGGCGCAGGTAACACGCGCGCCTGCTTCTCCCCTTGCTCTTTCGTTTCTTCAATCTCAACTGTTGTTTGCATTATTTTTACCAATTACATAATCAAAATATGATTACAGCTTCATCCATGCAAAACGCACTGTGCGATCTCCTGCACTCGCGCCATCGTTATACCTTTTTGCTGTTCGATAGATAGTGGGTGATTCGTTGGCTCAAGTT
>JACDAW010000385.1 GCA_013695245.1 Pyrinomonadaceae bacterium
AGCTCGGCCCTCTGAAATGCACGCGCGCCGGTTTCGCGCCGCCGTCTGATTTCACGTAGCAGCCGAGTTCACCCTTCGAGCCTTCAATCGGATGATAGACTTCGCCTTTCGGCACATCGAAACCTTCAGCGACAATAAGGAAGTGGTGAATCAAGGCATCCATATGCGTCTTCATCGCTTCGCGATCAGGCAACACGACTTTCGGCGCGTCGGCTTTAACGGGGCCGGGCTTTAAACGCGCCGCTGCCTGTTTAACGATCTTCAGTGATTCTATCAACTCGCGCATCCTGACGAGGTAGCGCGACCACACGTCGCAGTCCGTTTCGACGGGAATCTCGAAATCATAAGTCTCATAACCCGTGTACGGATTCGCGCGACGAATATCAAGCCCGATGCCGCTGCCACGCAAAGAGGGTCCTGTTAAGCCCCAATCTATTGCGTCTTCTGGCGAGATAATTCCGACGCCTTGCGTGCGCTTTTGAAAAATCGTGTTGCCCGTTAATAAACTATTGAAGGTATCAACCGCGTCAGGGAAGTTATCGGTAAACTGCTTCACGCGCCGCTCGAATCCGGCGGGCAAATCCATCATCAAGCCGCCGATGCGAAAGTAGGACGGCGTGAGACGCCCGCCCGATGCGGCTTCGATCAAATTCAAAATCTTTTCGCGCTCGCGGAAGCAATAGAAGAAAACGGTCATCGCGCCGATGTCTAAAGCGTGCGTCCCCAGCCAAACCATGTGCGACGCGATGCGTTGCAACTCGCACATTAAGACGCGAATCGTCTGGGCGCGTTCGGGAATCTCCAGCCCCAACAGTTTCTCGACCGCCATCACGTAAGCGAGGTTATTGCCCAAAGGATTCAAGTAATCCATCCGGTCAGTGATGACAATGCCTTGCTGGTATTTTTTATACTCGAACAATTTCTCCATCCCCGTATGGAGGTAGCCGATGTCGGGCGTGCATTTGACGACCATCTCGCCATCGAGGACGAGTTCGAGGCGGAGCACGCCGTGCGTCGAAGGATGCTGCGGCCCCATCGAGATCGTCATCTGCGAATCGAGCGGGCGATCAACAACTTCAAACTGCGGCGGCAAGCTTTGTGTAGAAACGCTCATAAGATGAATTTCACTAAACGTCGAAAACTTTCGTGATCTGAAGCTGGAAGTCGGGCAAAAAACTCGTCGTCAAAATGTCCGCTTCGCCGAGCGTTGAAGCGAGCGACAAGCCTTGACTTGTTCGATGATAAATCTCGATTGTTTTAGCCCGCGAGTCAACGATCCAATACTCTCTCACGCCGCGCTGGCCGTAGAGACGAAGCTTTAAGCTGCGGTCGCGCGCTTCCTGTTCTGCGCCGTAGGAAATAATCTCAATCGCCAGATCGGGCGCAGCGTGTATCTTTCCGCCGGAGACGATCTCCGCGTAAGTTTCATTCGTCATAAACGTAAGATCGGGGATCGCCGCGTTATGTTTGTCGAATATCACGCCCGCTTCCGGCACAATGCGACCGATTGGATTTTGATCCAAATAATTTTTGATTGATTGCGCGATATTAAGCAGTATGAGTTGATGATTAATGTGAGGAGCGCGCGACACGTAGAGTTCTCCATCAATAAGTTCATAGTGGCTGCCGTCATCGGGCAAGCCGATCAGATCGTCAACAGTGAGAAGCGGCAGAATCTGCGTCGTCATACGTTTCGCCTCCGTCGCTTAGCTCAAGCTGTACGGTTCATAGCCGCGCAACGGAAAATCTTTCCTCAAGGCGTGCCCCTGCCAATCTTCGGGCAGCAGGATGCGGCGCAAGTCCGGGTGTCCTTCAAAGATGATGCCGAACATATCGAACGTTTCGCGTTCATGCCAGTTCGCCGTGCGCCACACGCCCGTGACGCTCGGCACGCGCGCATCATCCTCGTTTAATAAAACTTTCAATCGCAAGCGATGATATTTAGTGGTCGAAAACAGTTGATAATTGACCTCAAATCGCGGCTCTTCTTCCACGCCCCTATCCACGCCCGCGATATCCGAGAGCATGTTGAACTCAAATCCGGCGGCCGTTTTGAGGAATCGACACGCTTCGGCAACTGACGCGCGCGGCACGATGACGGTAACTTCGCCGAAGGCTTGAACGATTTCGCTTACCCATTCCAAGTTTCCGTTTTGCAGAGCGGAAACGAGCGGCTGTACTGTGGTGTCTGTGCCTTCGGAGGCTTGCGCTTCGATCTGCTTTTCTCGATTAATATCTTCTGGCATAACTTGATCTTCAACTATCAGCAGTCAGTTTTCAGCAAGAACGATCAATTTTTCGGCAGTCTATAAAGTTGACGGCTGGTAGCTGAATGCTTTCTTACGATGAACGACGGCGTTCGTGACGCGATGCAATCGTGTAGGGGCGCGACATCTGTGACGCCATTTGCTTCTCGGAAGAAGATTGCGCGGACGCTTCGTTTAGCGCGGAGACGCCGGAAGCGGGAAGCGTTCCCGGCGGCACGGCTTCGCGCGCTTCGAGTTCGTTCACATCCTTGCGATCACGAATTGATTCCTTCATCACCTTGTCTTGCAACATCATGATCGCGTGAATCAACATCTCAGGTCGCGGCGGGCAGCCCGGAATGTAAACATCAACCGGCACAATCTTGTCCACGCCCTGCACAATCGCGTAATTATCAAACACGCCGCCGCTCGTTGCGCACGCACCCATCGAAATCACCCACTTCGGTTCCGGCATCTGATCGTAAATGCGTCGAAGAACCGGAGCCATCTTGCGTGAGACGCGCCCCGACACGATCATCACGTCTGCTTGACGCGGACTTGCGCGAAACACTTCCGAGCCGAAGCGCGCGAGGTCGTTGCGCGAAGAAGTCGCGTTCATCATCTCAATCGCGCAACACGCCAAGCCGAACGTCGCTGGCCACAAACTTGATTTACGCGCCCAGTTGACGAGCGAATCAAGCCGCGTCGTCAAAACTTCCGGTAATGCTTCAGCGATAACACTTTCTAAACCCATAAAAACAACCTCTTTCGCGCTTTCGTTAACTACTTACGCCGCGCGAGCGCGTATGCGCGCCTGCTCAGCGGCTTCCGTGCGTCTCAATACGCGCGCCTCCGCCTCCGCTTCTTGGCGCGCCCGATCGCCCCAATCAAACGTGCCCTTCTTCAACACGTAAACGTAACCGACGAGCAGTAACACAACGAACAGCATCATCTCGACATAGATCAGCGTGCGGAATGCTCCGCCGTATTCTGCGCCGAACGCCATCTGTTTAAACACAACCGCCCAAGGGATAAGGAAGATCACTTCGATGTCGAAGAGAATAAAGATCATTGCGATCAGGTAAAACTTCACCGAGAAACGTTCGCGCGCGCTGCCCACCGGGTCTTTGCCGCACTCGTAAGGCATCAACTTTGTGCGCGTCCGTTTGCGCTGCCCGATCAAACTCGACAGCATGATCTGCGAGACGGCAAAACCCAGCGCCACGAAGAACATGATCAGAAGCGGGAAATAATCTCTTAAACTAAACACGGCGACCTCCAATCGTCCCTCTAAAGCTGAAGAAAACGATTGCCTGCGGAGTTTGAGAATCGTTGCACAAACGTATCGTAGTCTTCTCAGGCGGCCTCTGTCAAGCCACTCGATTGTCTTTGTAAACGTATGTTTATCAAGAAGATTGACCCGATTCTGACGGCTATGCTACTGTTCGCCAAAGAAGCCTTTATTGGCTGTTATCTCTCGAATTCCCCGCCTCCAAGATGGAAGCTTAAGAAGGCACCAGCAAACAGTTGTGATCACCGGCTTTAACACAGACGTTGCGCACGGAGGAACCGTTTACCACGTGCAGACGGAAGATAAAGGAATCAATACTCCGCTGATCCTTTCGCTCGTCTATGTCGGCGGCGCGATTCTCGCCAGCAAACGCACCCCTTACGACGATCTCCTCGAATCTAACTTTAACGAATCCGAGCTTGCCGAGCGCCTCCAGCGACAGCACAAATTGATTTGCGCCGCCATCCGCGCGGGGCGTATCGAAGATTTGAAACGCCTCGCCGCGAGTGATTCGCCTGAGCCTCCAACCCCCGAAACTTTCTCCTTAAATGCGGATGACATTCTAGGAATTTTTGACGGTGCTGATCCGCTTAAATTGGTTACCGACGAAACCGAACTTGACTTAACCGAAATTGAGCCTGAAACACTCACCCTAAATTTAAAAGCGCGCGAGGATCATCAAAGACCTGCTTCCACGCGACAGAAAGCGGATGAGGTTCTTTCGTCCACCGCACCTGCGATTCCAGTTTCAAGCGCATCGCCCGCAACTCCCGCCGCATCCTATGTTGTGCGCGACGGTGTCGCCGATTTTGCGCGCGGCGAAGCTCCGCCTAACGCTTTACATCTCGCATTGCTGGGTGCTGAAGAAGATTTCCACGCTGGCGAAGAGGTCACGCTGCGCATCTACGTCGGGCGCGGCGAAGGAGGTAGCGAGCCAGTGCCGGACGCTTCTATCGCCATTAAAATCTTGGGGACGACATTTCGTCCTCGCATCGTTTCGGCTAAAACCGATGCACAAGGCGTCGCCGTCGTAAAAGAAACGCTGCCTGTCTTTACGAACGGACGCGCCGCAATCGTTATTAAAGCCACCGACAGCGATTATGAAGCAGAGCTGCGGCGCATAATTCAGCAAGCGTAAAATCAGTATGTGCCTTTACGCCGAAACGAAACAAGGGAGATGAGTTCTGCAAATCGAAATAAACGGCGAAAAACGCGAAGTGCCGGATGAGACAACGCTCGATGCGCTCGTGAAGCGAATACTCGCTTTCGCGCCGGAACGCTTGGCAATTGAACTGAACCGCGAAGTTGCGCCGCGCGCCCACTGGTCACACACAAAGCTGCGAGAAGGCGACCGCATCGAGGTTGTCCACTTCGTCGGCGGAGGTTAAGCTTCCGAGTCGGTTTGTCGCTGCATTCCAAACTCTCCTGCTCACAATTTTTATTTCCGCGACTCACGGTGTAAAGTTATACCGAAATCTTATTAAAGACTTTGGTGAAATTTATGGCTACAGTCGCTCCCGTTTCGCGCGAAACATTCCAACTCGCGGATCACACTTTCAACTCGCGCCTTATTATCGGCACGGGAAAATATCGCACCCACGAAGAGATGAAGCAGGCGCATCGAGCGTCGGGCGCGGAGATGGCGACGGTCGCCGTCAGGCGCGTGCCACTTGATCGCAGCGTGGAATCATTCCTCGATCACCTCGATCCGTCGCTTAAGATTCTGCCGAACACGGCCGCTTGTTACACGGCGGAAGACGCCATCCGCACCGCCCGCCTCGCGCGCGAAGCTCTCGGAACGAATTGGATCAAACTCGAAGTCATCGGCGATCAAACAACTCTATTCCCCGACAACGAGCAGACGCTGGAAGCCGCGCGCACACTCATCCGCGAAGGCTTCACGGTGCTGCCTTACTTCTCAGATGATCTGATCATGGCGAAGAAGTTATTAGACGCTGGTTGCGCCGCCGTCATGCCACTCGCCGCGCCCATTGGCTCCGGTCTTGGCATCCAGAACCGCGTCAACTTGCGCATCATGCGCGAACAGTTGCCCGATGCGACGATCATCGTTGATGCAGGAGTAGGAACGGCGAGCGATGCGGCCATTGCGATGGAACTCGGCGCAGACGCCGTCTTAATGAACACCGCGATTGCCGAAGCGCGCGAGCCCGAAGCAATGGCGCGCGCCATGCGCCTCGCCATCGAAGCGGGACGCCTCGCCTATCTCTCCGGGCGAATGCCGAAGCGACTCTACGCCAGTGCCTCAAGCCCCGTCACAGGAGCTATTGATTAGAACGCTGAAATTGGATTCCCGAACCCACTATCTATCAACCAAATCACCAATAGATGCGATCTTAGGGAGAAGAGACGACATCGGGATGTGGGTTGGGTGCGACAATGAGCAGACGATAGCGGCTGAGGCGGTGCCTCAGCACCAAGCTGCCGCGCTCTGGGTTAAAGAGGGCGAAGTACACGTCCGGGTGAAGCTGTTCGCGTGGCTGAATGTGCCCGAATACCATGTCGTAGTCGGCCGCCTGTCATTGTGAAGCCTAGCTCCGACGCGCTCTCTGACGTGGCTTCATCGGCAGAAGGAAGGCTTCGGGCAAGTCGGATAAAGTCGCTTATGGGCAATTTACTGGCGACGGAAGGTTATGGTTCCCACAAATGACGGATTATGATTCCGACTTTTGGAAGATTATGGTTCCGCGTCAGGGGCTAATGCGCTCCGGCCAGCTTTCCGATCAAGGTGAAGAGCGGCATGTACATCGCAATAACGATGGAGCCGATAGTGACGCCTAAGAATCCGATCATCACGGGTTCGATCAACGTCAGCAGGTTGGCGATTGCAGAATCAACTTCTGCCTCGTAGAAATCGGCGATCTTACCCAGCATCGCGTCGAGCGCGCCGGTTTGTTCGCCGATGTTGACCATCTGCGACACCATGTTCGGAAACACCTCCGTGGCCTTCAGCGGATCGACGAAGTTTTCGCCGCGTTCGACGCCCTCACGCACTTTTATGATTGCTTCTTCGACGATCACGTTACCGGCGGTGCGCGCCGTAATATCGAGAGATTGAAGGATCGGGACGCCGGAGGAGAGAAGCGTTGAGAGCGTGCGGGAGAAACGCGCGATGGTGATTTTGCGCAGCACCGCGCCCATCACGGGAAGCTTTAGCAATATTCTGTCAATGTTGCGCCTCCCACCGGGCGTGCGGTAATAAAAGCGCAAGCCGATTGCGCCGCCGACGAGCGCGGCGAGAATGGCAAGTCCGCCGATACCGGCGAGGAAGTTGCTGATGCCGACGACGATGCGGGTGGGGAGAGGAAGCATTTCGCCGGGGCCAAGCAGTCCTAAGAAGATCAACTCGAACTGCGGAATAACGAAAACGAGAATTACGGCCACGACCGCGATGGCGATACCGATCACGGCCGTCGGATAGATCATCGCTGAGATGATGTCGCGCTTTAATTTAACGATCTTCTCAATGTAACTTGAGAGACGTTGCAGAATGATATCGAGAATACCGCCCGTCTCACCCGCTTCAACCATGTTAACGTAAAGCGTGTCAAACGACTTCGGATGCTGCGACATCGCCGCCGCAAGCGTCATGCCTTCTTCAATATCTTGCCGCACCTGCGTGAGCGTCTGCTGAAATCCTTTGTTATCCTGCTGTTCGGCGAGGATGTCGAGACATTGCACAAGCGGGAGTCCGGCATCGATCATAACGGAGAACTGGCGTGTGAAAACGGCCAACTCTTTGGCTTTAACCTTCTTCGTGCGCTTGCTGATCTTTGGCACCGCGACCTCGCGCCCCTTTTCCTTCGCGGAGGTGAGCATCACCTGTTCGCGCCGCAAGAGTTGCCGCAGAATCTCGCGGCTGTCGGCCATGCGCTCGCCCATAATCATCTCGCCTGAGCGACTGCGACCTTTGAAGACGTAGGTGGGCATAAAGGGAAACTCCGAAATCAATTTTTGATTTTAGGTTTGCGATTTTTGATTTAGCTTATTACTACTGTCGAGTCTGCGATCTCACAATCAGAAATTTCAGATCGCAAATCTAAAATCAAAAATCTAAAACTTCTACTTTGCGCCGGGACGCGAGCCGATAGGACGACCTTGCGCGTAGGGCGACGGATGCGGCGTGCCATTGCCGTTTGCGCCGCTCGCTTGCCCGCCGGTGTTAAGTCCTGAGCCGCGCTCGACGAGGTCGCGCAGTTCGTCTGCGTTTGAGGTGCTTTGTTGCGCCGTCTCAAGCGAGATGACGCGCTTGTGATAAAGCGTGGCGAGCGCTTGGTTAAACGTTTGCATCCCGAATTTCTCTTGACCCGTCTGCATCATCGAATAGATTTGGTGAATTTTGTCTTCCCGAATCAGGTTGCGGATCGCGGTGTTCGGCACAAGGATTTCGAGCGCCATCGCGCGACCTGAGCCGGAAGCTTTCGGCAAGAGGGTTTGCGATAGAATGCCTTCTAACACAAGCGAGAGTTGGGCGCGCACCTGCGCCTGCTGCTCGGAAGGGAACACGTCAATGATGCGGTTGATGGTCGAAGCCGCAGAGTTGGTGTGAAGCGTGGCAAAAGTTAAGTGACCTGTTTCGGCAATGCGCAAAGCGGATTCAATCGTTTCCAAGTCGCGCATTTCGCCGATCAAGACGATGTCCGGGTCTTGGCGGAGGGCGGCGCGGAGCGATTCGGCGAAGCCCTTCGTGTCAGCTCCGACTTCGCGCTGATTGACGACGCAGGCTTTGTGCGTGTGAAGAAACTCAATCGGGTCTTCGATGGTAAGAATATGGTCGCGGCGCTCGCGGTTGATCTTATCGATCATGGCGGCGAGCGTCGTTGATTTACCCGACCCCGTGGGGCCCGTAACGAGTATGAGTCCGCGCGGTTTGTCACATAGTTTGGAGACAACGGGCGGAAGTCCGAGTTGCTCAAAGGATTTAATCTCGTAAGGGATCGCACGGAAGACTGCGCCGACCGCGCCGCGCTGGTTAAAGAGATTAGCGCGGAAGCGCGAAAGTCCTTTCACGCCGAAAGAGAAATCGAGTTCGAGGGCTTCTTCAAAGCGATGTTTTTGAGCGTCGGTTAAAACGCTGTAGGCGAGAGCTTTGGTGTCGGCGGGAGTGAGCACTCGGAGTCCTTCGAGCGGATGGAGATGACCATCAACGCGCACCTGAGGCGGCGTATTTGTCGTTAAGTGTAAATCAGAGCCGTTGAGTTCGGTAAGTTTTCTGAGGAGATCAGAAAGCGTGAGTTGCGGCGCGTTTGTTTGTTGAGCTTCCATGCGTGAACCCTTAAAGATGAACGAGAAAACGAATTGTAAGTTCAAGTGTGGGCGCGAATGAATGCGCCCACGGTGAAGATTTGAAGCCGCGAGTCCTACCTTGAGCTATTAGCTGTCTGTGCTCCGGCATCGGAGCGCTGGAGCGAAGCGACCATTAACTCGGTTTGACTTACAAGATTGTCGGCGTATTCGGGCGCGGTGTTGGTCGCTAAACTGTAAACGCGATCATCCGCTTCAAAAAAGTAGAACGACCAAGACTGCGCAGGGGCTGAAGGGTCGCCCGCCGTGCCCGTTTGCGCCGACACGATATACACGCGCCGTCCGCCAAGTTCACGTACCCAATCGTTAACTACCCATCCCCCGGCCGCCACCATGCGGTCAATAACCGTGCGGCGCAAGGTTGTGACCGGAATGCCGCCGATGGGTTTGAGACGGGCGCGCGAAACTCCCGAAGCGTTCTGACTGTCAACGGAACTCACCGGGCGCAGCACGGCTGATCCGATCACACGCCCGTCAGAGCCGCGCACATTCCATTTTGCTTCGCTTGAAAAACGTGAACCGCTCGCGCCGCTCCAACCAGCAGGCAGCGTCCACCGCAGAGAAGTGCGGTTAAGAGTTGAAGAAGTTTCTTCGCGCGTCGCGTATGGATTGCTCGAAAGATAGGGATTCGTGGCAAGTGCCCCGCCGGTTGGAACGGCGCGAGTGGCAGCAGCCATCTGCATCCGGCGGCGCATGAGTCTTGCGCGGCGACGGCGCGCGGCGGCGCGGCGGCGTTGCAACCACGCGCGACGACTGCGGTGAAAACGCTTGGAGTGGGCGCGTCGGCCGATTGAGTTGCGACCTTTGTAGCGGGCGAACGAATCCATTGTCGGAACGGACGCTGCCACGAGCGCCAACATCACCAGAGCTATGATTCCTGTGCGCAGAATATTTTTCATCTAGGCCACCGTTTCTCTTACCACTTCCTCGACGGTCGTCACGCCGTTGCGGATTTTTTGTAAACCCGATTGGCGTAGAGTGACCATGCCATCTTCAATCGCGCGCTTGCGCAACTCAAGGGCTGATGCGCCGACGAGGATCAATTCGCGGATTTCGTCCGTGATCTCCATTACTTCGTAAAGGCCGATGCGACCTTTATAACCCGTGTTGTTGCACGTCTGGCAGCCCGTCCCCTTGTATGTAACGAGCTGTCCCGCTTCTTCCGTTGAAAAACCGACTTCGACGAGCGCTTCGGGTGGCGTCTTCTGTTCGACTTTGCAATCGGCGCAGACGCGGCGAATCAGGCGTTGCGCTTGAATGAGGTTGACGCTTGTTGCAACGAGGAAAGGCTCGATGCCCATGTTCATCAGGCGGGAAATGGTGGAGGGAGCGTCGTTGGTATGGAGAGTTGAGAGGACGAGGTGTCCGGTTAAGGCGGCTTTGATGGCGATCTCGGCGGTTTCAAAATCACGGATTTCGCCGACGAGCACGATGTTCGGGTCTTGACGCAGAAAAGAGCGCAGGGCGGCGGCGAAGTTGAGGCCGATCTGCTCTTTCATCTGCACTTGGTTGATTCCGGTGAGATTAAATTCTACCGGGTCTTCCGCCGTCATGATATTCGTCTCAGGCGTGTTTAAGGATTGAAGTGCGGAGTAGAGCGTGTTGGTTTTACCCGAACCCGTCGGCCCTGTGACCAAGACCATGCCGTAAGGTCGCGCGATGTTGCGCTGGAATTTGACTAGCGACTCAGGTTCAAAGCCGAGCCGCGTCATATCAAGCATGAGGCGTTCTTTATCGAGCAGGCGCAGCACAACTTTTTCCCCGAAGAGCGTCGGAAGAGTTGAAACGCGGAAATCGAGTTCGCGGGCGCGGTTGCCATCGGCGCGGAGTTTGATCTTGATGCGTCCGTCTTGCGGCAGGCGTTTTTCGGAGATGTCGAGCTTTGACATGATCTTGATGCGCGATATAAGTGCATCGCGCATCCGCATCGGCGGGTGCATCACGTCGTAGAGCACGCCGTCAATGCGAAATCGAATGCGCAGCTCTTTCTCGTAAGGTTCGATGTGAATGTCCGAAGCGCCGCGCCGAAGCGAATCAACCATTAAGACGTTGACTAGCCGCACGACGGGCGCGTCTTCGCTCATGCGCGCGAGATTCGAGATGTCGATCTCGTCGTCTTCATCAATGACTTCGATGCCCTGCGCCGCTTCGTCGTTGAACTCTAATTTATCAATCGTGTAGTGCTCGGAGGAGTCGGTAAACGAGCCATTTCCGTTTGTGCCGTGTTCGTTGCTTTCTTCGACGACCACGGAAGACGCCAATTCGATTTCGCGCGATTGGTTGTAATAACTATCAATCGCTTCCTGCACGCTCGCTTCCGAGACGACGACGGGTTCGATGTTTAAACCCGTCATAAACTTAATGTCGTCCATCGCAAAGACGTTGGTCGGATCGACCATGGCGAGCGTCAAGGTTGCGCCGACGCGTGAGAGCGGCAAGACGGAGTATTTATCGGCAACTTCGCGCGGAATGAGTCGGATCACCGATTCGTCAATGTCGAAAAGGTCGAGATTAATGCTCGGCACGCCGTATTGACGCGAAAGCACGGCCGTGATCATATCGTCGGAAACGAGTCCGAGCTTGACGAGATTAAATCCCAGTCGTCCGCCATTGCTACGCTGATAGTCGAGTGCTTCACGTAACTGCTGCGGGCTTAAGAGATTTTCACGAACGAGTATTTCGCCTAATTTGGCTGACATTCTTCATTAACCTACCGAAATTGATAACGTGAATAGGGCGTGCGACCGTTGCTCTCTGGGGAAGATGGCCGATAGGGAAGAGTACATTAAAACAGAGACAACGATGCTAAACATCGTTGAAATAGCATATTAACCTTCTGTCTCATTTCGTGTCAAGATGAAATTCTAAAGCTCTGTTTTGGATAATCATTTTGATAAACGCGGCAAAAGAAAACGGCGACGCGAGAGATGCGCCGCCGTCAATACGGGAGATTTGCAAGCGAATTAGTTGCCCCTTCGTCGCGTGCCGCGATTCGTATTTGTATTCTGCGCGGGCTTGAGACCTTCGATAGTGTCTAATGCTTGTTGTTTGCGCGGGTCAGTGTCTGGAGCTTTGGCAATGAAGCGTTGAAAAGCTTCGCGTGCTTCCTTAAACTTGGTTTCATCCGAAGCAAGCGCCAGCGCATAAACGAACATCGCATCCAAGTTATTCGGATTCGACGCCAAAATCTGCTGAGAGACGGCTGCCGACTCTTGAATTTTACCGCTTTGGAGCATCGCTAAAGCAAGTCCGGCTTGAGCTTTATCCTTTTTCGCGGAGTCGGTTTCGGCCGCGACGTACTCTTGAATGGCTTTTACGGCCGCATCGCTATCAACTTGCGCACTGATACGCATCGCCAGACGGTAGCTTTCTGCACGCGTTTCGAGGAATGGCAGCTCCTCGCCGCGTCCTTGCGTTGCGCCGCCTCCAGCCGGTCTCAAAGCATTATCTTGATTGCCGCCGCCAGTTTTTGATTGGCGCTGCGCGGCGACCGCTTTTTCCGCCATCTCAACAGACAATTTCAAATCAGCTCTGGCCGTTTCGATACCAGCCTTTTTCGCGGCCGCATCTTTGTTCGCGGCGGCGGCGTTATAACGCTCCAGCCCACGCGAGTTAAGCGTAAGGGACTTGTTTCTATAGAAAACGGCTTGGGTAGGGTCTGCCTGAATACCTTGGTCGAAGGCGGCGATGGCTTCGTCATACTTCTTGTTCTTGAGAGCCTCGTTACCCGTTTTAAGAATCGCGTTAAGGTTCGTGTTGGTCGCACGGGCTTGTTCATCCGCGGCGCGGGCTTTCGCTTCTTCTTCGCGCGCACGACGCACTGCATTTGCGTCGCCACCGCTCGCAGCAGCAATGCGGATCGCTTCTTGGATTTGCTCGTCGCTCGGCGCGCTGCCGTCGCCCGTCTCTAAAGTGAAGTCGTTGGCGTCGCGGACGCTCAATTTGAGTCCCGGAAAGAAGGACGGCTTAGCGCCTGGGCCGCTGACAATCACAGCGTAAGTTCCAGCGCGCGGGATATTGGCGATGTTATACCTTCCTGTGTCATCGGTCGTCGCTTTAAACTCGCCTTTCACGTCTAAGCGGTAAAAACCTACTGTCGCTCCTTTAATCGGCACTTTCTTGCCGTCGGCTTGCTGCAACAAAACTCTGCCGGTCGCGGTTGAAAAGGTTTGGGGGAAAACAACCGTTGGGCACGCGCTTAAAAACAACGCGGCGAAGAAAACGCTCAATAGTCGTTTGGATAACATAGTTTTATCTCCTCGTAATGGTTGAGTCGCCAGCGTGTGCGGCGGGCAAGTTTTCGTTTTTATGATGCCGCCACACACGCGGTCGGTTGTCAGAATCTCAGTCAAGACAAAATACATCCGGCGAGTTTGCCCGCTTTTACCATAGCGCGCGGCGTGGTGCGCTCGCGCCTCAGTCGCGTGAAGAACGACGCGGCGCGGTGTCGCGTCGTCTGTTGGTCGTGCGCGAACGTTTCCGCGTTGAGCGTCTTCTCTCCACGCCACGCGACCGAGAGGAATTCGCCGCGTTGTTGTTCGGCGTGGCGGGGACTGTTACAGTGAAAGAAGGAGGCGGCCCGGCATAAACGGTTGTAGCGGCTGCCGCATTAGTCAAATTCGCTTCAGGCGCGAGCGCGACGAGCAGCGGGCGTAAAGCTTCGGTAACGATGGGCGTGTAGCGAATTGGTTCGGCCGTCAACATTAAGCCGCCGAAGACAGCGTCGCGCGGCAAACCAACGTAGCGGTAGGCGCTATCGGAATCGCCGCGCCCCGCCGGAGAGGAAGACGTGACGGGCAAATCCCCAATATAAAACTTCACTTTGTAATTCGGTATGTAAGCCCAGAGCGCGTAGCGCGGCACGCCGAAACGCGAAGGCTGCGGCACGTTCTTAGCGCGCATCCGCACGAGCAGCGTGTTATCACGCAAAACAACTTGAGCGGTGGCGTCGGCGATCCCGTCCAGTTTCGTGCGAGTGAAAGTTAAGTTAAGGGCGTGCCCGGCGTCGGCCTCGCTCTCAATCGCGGCGAAGGGATCGGTGTTCGCGGGGAGCGGGGCGACTGAGGGTAGCGGCGCGGAACTGCTACGCGCCCGCGAGCGTGGAGACGTTGCTCGTTGTTGCGCAACGCTTTGCACTGGAAACAACAGCATAAACGAAAGGGTCAGCATGATTAGAGAAGCGACACCTCGGACGTTCGTTAAAACTGAATTGTTCACCTTCGTTTAACTCCTTAAGTCGAATTTAAGCGTAAAGAATGGGATCGGAGATTCCAGCTTCGGAGAATGCGCGCAGCCGGAGCGCGCATGAATCGCACCGACCGCAAGCTTTTTCCTCTTCCTTGTAACACGACCATGTCAGTTCGAGCGGCGCACTAAGCTCAATGCCACGTCGGACGATCTCAGACTTGCGCAGCGAGATTATGGGCGTGCGAATCTCAATTGAAGTTTCAGGGCGCGTTCCTGTGTTAATCGCCAGTTGAAACGCTTCGTAAAATTCCGGGCGACAATCAGGATAGCCCGAAGAATCTTCCGCCACCGCGCCGATATAGATGCGATTCGCCTTCAACACCTCCGCCCAACTCACCGCTGTCGCCAGCAGATGCGAGTTGCGAAAAGGCACGTAGCTCGTCGGCACAGTCGAATTACTAAGATCGGCTTCAGTTACCGCTATGCCTTCATCCGTCAGCGATGAACCGCCGATGCGCGCGAGACTTTCGAGAGAAACAACGAGTCGTTCAGAGACTTTATAATAACCCGCGAGTTGTTCAAAAGCTTCGCGTTCGCGCCGTGCGGTGCGCTGCCCGTAAGAGACGTGAAGAAACGCTAACCTTTCATTCTCCTCGCGCGCCATCGCCGCCGTAACACACGAATCCATCCCACCGGAAACGAGACACACAGCGGAAGCAAAGGCGGAAGGCGGAAGGCGAGGGGCGAAATTAAAATTGTCTTCCCCGTCGTTTGCGATCTCGTTGCTTCCACCCATACTTCCACCTTCATCCTTCCGCCTTCCTACTTGGATTCAGACGCCCTTCGCCTCCGCGCCCCAAATGGTTTTGTGCATCTGCAACTGCATTCTTACGTTCATGCCGCTTGCGGAAATCCAATCCGCCATCTGGCGAAAATCAACGCTCGTCCACACGGGCGAGATGAGCACGGCGCGCGCCGCGCGTTCGAGATCGTAACGCCGGACGATTGCGCGGGCAAATTCCCAATCCGCTTCGTCGGCGACCACGAATTTGATCTCATCCTTGTCGGCGCGCAAGCGTTCGAGATTCGCCCAGTGATTACGCTCCGCTTCGCCCGATGCGGGACATTTCACGTCAAGAATGATCGCCGCGCGTTTGTCCACATCTTCCGTTGAAATGAAGCCCCCGGTTTCCACCAGCACCTCGTAGTTTTCGTCGCACAGTTTTTCGATCAACGTGAAAGCTTCGCGCTGCGCGAGCGGTTCGCCGCCTGTTACTTCGACGAG
>JACDAW010000404.1 GCA_013695245.1 Pyrinomonadaceae bacterium
CTCAACCGCAAGCGCGATGAATTGCAGCACGCGCTCGACGAAGTTAATAAATTAAGCGCAGTCGTTTAAGCGCCGATTATATATCAAACAAGCTTGCTCATTAACTCAATAGCTTTCGGAAATTGATGTCGTGTAGTAGCATTCTATTTCCACAAACTTCAAATTTGCCTTCGTTCGTATTATCTCTCTGGTTCAAATTTGAAATTTGTGATCTGAATTAAACAATCGCAATCTTTACGTCCGACACGCTTTGAGGAAACCAAAAGTGATCAATCAAGAACGCATCAAAAACACGTTGCTCGAACTCGTGCAAATAAGCAGTCATTCGCGGAAAGAAAAAGAGGTCGCCGAGTATCTTCGCAAACACTGCGAAGACTTAGGCGCGCAAGTTGAAACGGACGACGCAGGCGCGAAAGTCGGCGGCAACACCGGAAACGTGATCGCGCGTTTTCCGGGAACGATCAAAGGCGCAGAGCCGATCATGTTCAGTTCGCACATGGACACGGTTATGCCGGGCGAAGGCGTGCGCCCCGTTGTCGAAGGCGACATCGTGCGTTCCGACGGCACAACCATTTTAGGCAGTGACGACAAATCCGGCCTCGCCGTGATCCTTGAGACGATCCGCGCCGCGAAAGACGCTGGACTACCGCACACCGACATCGAAGTGGTGTTTTCGATCTGCGAAGAGGTCGGGTTGTTAGGCGCGAAACATGTTGATGAATCGAAACTGCGTTCGCGTGTCGGTGTCGTCTTTGATTCCGATGAGCCGGATATTTTGTTCACGCGCGGCCCGTCATCCGACGCGGTTGAATTTAAAATCTATGGTCTCGAAGCACACGCCGGAGTCGCGCCGGAGGAAGGCATCTCCGCGATCAAAATTGCGGCCGAAGCGATTGCCGCGATGCGTTTAGGGCGCATTGATGACGAAACAACTTCTAATATCGGCATCATAGAAGGCGGCAAAGCCGTCAACGTCATCCCAAATCTCGTCACACTCAAAGGCGAAGCGCGCTCGCTCGACGAAGCGAAGTTGGACGCGCAGACCGCGCACATGGTCGAGTGCGTGCGCGAAGCTTGCGCGCGCTACGAGGTGACGGTAAGCGGCAGGACGACTAAGGCGCGTTTTGAACATACGATTGAGCGCAACTACTCGGCGATGAATGTCGCGGACGATTCAAAGGCCGTGCAGATCGTTGTGCGCGCGGGCGAACGCTTGGGAAGAAAAATAAAGACGATGGCTTCGGGCGGCGGCTGCGATGCAAATGTCTATAACAACAAAGGCATCGAGTGCGCCAACATCGGCACCGGGATGCGCGCCATTCACACCGTGAAGGAATGGATCGACGTGCGCGACATGGTTGCATCAGCCGAACTTGGACTTGAAATTCTCAAACTTCACGCCGAACAAGCGAGCAACAAAGTATGAACGATGTACGGCCGCAATGATAAATAACGACAAATCTTTTCATTCATCGTTGCTGCATTCATCGTTGCCGCGTTTTCTTTCATTGTGAATCTGCAAGGCAAGACGGCGATTGTGACGGGCGGCGCAGTTCGTGTCGGGCGCGCGATTTCGCTTGCGCTCGCCGGGCGCGGCGCAAACGTCTGCGTCTGTTATCACAGTTCCGAAAAGGCGGCGCACGAACTCGTCGCTGAGATTGAAAATAAAGGAACAGGACGCGCGCTTGCCGTGCGTTGCGATGTGTCGAAGGAAGCGGATGTGCGGCGCATGTTCGAGCGTGTGCGTGATGCGATGGGCGAAGCGGACGTGCTCGTTAATAACGCCGCTATCTTTCCGCGTCGCCCCGTTCAAGAGCTAACGGAGGAGGATTTTGATTCAGTCGTTAACGTCAACCTGAAAGGCTCTTACCTCTGTGCGCTTGAAGCGGGAAGGCGAATGCTGGCTGAGAACAAGGCGGGCAAGATCGTGCAGATCGCAGACGTTGGTGGCTTGGTGGCATGGCCTGCTTATACGCCTTACTGCATCTCAAAGGCAGGCGTGATCATGTTGACGAAATGCCTTGCGAAAGCCTTCGCGCCGCTCGTGCAAGTCAACGCGGTTGCGCCCGGCGCGGTGTTGATGGAAGAAGGCGCGACGGAAGAAGAAGCGCGCGCGGCCGTTGCGCGTAACGCGATCAAGCGCGTCGGGTCGCCGGAAGACGTGGCGAACACTGTTCTCTTTCTGATCGAAGGCTCGGATTACATTACGGGCGAAACGCTCATCGTTGACGGCGGGCGGCATCTGGCATGACTGAAGGCGAGGCTAAAGCGCGGCACGAAGATTACCGTAGCGGCTACGTCGCGCTCGTCGGGCGACCGAACGCCGGAAAGTCAACGCTTCTTAATCGTCTTGTCGGTGAAAAGATTGCCGCCGTCTCAAACAAACCGCAGACCACGCGCTTTGCGATTCAAGGCATCATCACGCGCCCCGAAGGTCAGATCGTTTTAGTTGACACGCCCGGCGTACACAAACCCGGTTATCTTCTTAATCGCCGAATGATGACGCACGTTCACAACGCGCTTGAGGATGTCGCGCTCGTGCTGCTCATCCGCGACGCGAGCGCCCCGACGGGCAACGGCGACCGCTTTGTGCTCGACCTCGTGAAGGAATCTAACAAGGCTGCCATCCTGCTTCTTAATAAAACTGATCGCCTCGCAGATAAAAGAAAACTTCTTCCCCTTATCGAATGGTACGGCGAGCAACACGAATGGCAAGCGGTCGTGCCGCTTTCGGCTCGCACGGGCGACATGGTTGAAACGCTCGTCAGTGAAATCATCAAACATCTTCCTGCAGGCGCGCCGCTCTTTGATGAAGACGAATTAACCGATCAGCCCGTGCGCTCAATCGTCGCCGAGCTTGTGCGCGAAAAGATTCTGGGCACGACGGGCGAAGAACTGCCTTATGTAACGGCCGTAGTGACAGAGAAATACGACGAGGAGCGCGAGGATTTAACGGTTATTCACTGCGCGATCTTCGTCGAACGCCAGTCGCAGAAGAAGATCATCATCGGGCACAAGGGCGAGCGTTTGCGCGAGACAGGAACGCGCGCGCGTCACGACATCGAACGACTCTTAGGCAAGCGCGTCTTTCTCCAACTCTTCGTCAAAGTCGAAGAAGGTTGGCGCGACCGCCCGCAGTTGCTTGACGAACTCGGCATTGAAGGAAAACGTTAAATGAGTTTGTTGAGCGATCAGCCGGGTGTAAAAGCAGGACGCGCAAGCCCACCGTCATGGTATGCCATTGAGGTTGTAATTGATGAGGTGAAAGAGACGGCGCGCGAGGCCGTTGAGTATGCGTTAATGGAAGCGGGGGCGCTCGGTACAGAGACAACGACGGAAAATTTGCAAGCGAGAGATTTTCCGTCTTCGCGCATCACCGCTTACTTTGAAACGAAACCGGAGATGAATGTGCTGCGCGCGTGGCTCAATGACGGCTTGCGCATCTACGAACTTCCTCACTCGCTCGTGCGCGCGATAGAGATGCACGAAGTAGCGCACCGCGATTGGTTGGCGGAGTGGAAGCGGAGTTGGCAGCCCGTCGAAATTGGAGAATCATTCATCGTCGCTCCGTCGTGGAGCGATGCGCAGTTTGCGGCAAACAAGATCGTGCTGCGTATTGATCCCGGAATGGCGTTTGGAACGGGCACGCATGAGACGACGCGGATGTGTCTGCGCCTGATTGAAAAGTATTTCAGGGGCGCGAGTTTTCTCGATGTCGGAACGGGCACAGGAATTCTTGCCATCGCTGCCGCGCGTCTAAATCCGGCGGCGCGCATCGAAGCCTGCGACACGGACGCAGAGGCAATAGAGATCGCGCGGGAAAACGCGCTCTCGAACGGTGTTGCCGACCGAATAAACTTTCGCGCCGGAACGATTGACGAAACGATTGCTTCATCAGATTGCGTCTGCGCCAACCTCACGGCTGACGTGATCGTGCCGCTTTTGCCTGCGCTCACATCGGCGACGTGCGGGCGATTGATTCTCTCCGGCATTCTCGATACGCAGATTGACACTGTGCTAGGCGCGCTGCGAAAACTTGGCTACGAAAGCGCGCGGTGTGAAGTGGTGCGCGATGGCGAGTGGGCGAGCGTGGTGGTATGACAAACACGAGCTTACGAGACGTGTCGCTCTTAAACGTCACCAATCGTCGCCGCTTTTACGCCGCGCCTGATCAGTTCGACGCGGAAGGTTCACAGGTTACGCTCGACCGGGAAGAAGCCCACCACTTGCGCAAAGTTTTGCGGCTTGCGGCGGGAGATGAGGTTTGTGTTTTTGACGGTGAAGGCAGAGAATTTCTGTGTCTCGTTAGAGATGTTGCGCGCGGCGAAGCGGAAACGCTAGATGTCTTGCGCCCTATTACGCCTGCGCAGCCTGAGTCGCCTTTAGAGTTAAGGCTTGCCGTTGCGCTACTTAAAAATGAAAAGCTCGATTGGGTGGTGCAGAAGGCGACGGAGTTGGGCGTGAGGCGCATTACGCCTGTTACGACAAAGCGCGCCGACGTGCGTTTGCGAAAGGATAGCAATGCGCAAACACGTGTCATTCGCTTGCAGCGTCTGGCGCTTGAAGCCTCGAAACAATCAGGGCGCGCTCGCGTTCCGATTATTGATGCGCCGCTTGGGTTTGAAGCTTTGATCTTAAACTCATCTTCTTCATGGGAAGAAAAGAATTTATTGTTTGCTGAGCGCGGAGGGCGCGGGCTTGCGGAAACTTTCGGCGAATGGACGGCCGCGCCATTGAGAATAACGGCGCTTGTCGGGCCCGAAGGCGGCTGGGAAGACGCGGAGATCGAGCGGGCGCGTGAAAAAGGATGGACGATCATTACGCTTGGCGGGCGCACGTTGCGGGCTGAGACGGCCGCCGTAACAATCGTCGCGCTGCTGCAACACTTGTGCGGTGATCTCGTTTAGCAAAGGGGCGTGAAATTTTGAAAACATTTGGCGCGTAAATACTTTGACGCCTTCGCCGCTTTGCGAGACAATGATCTGGCTACAAGCGCGGGCAGGCAACCAAGCATCAAAGCTTTGTCAAACTAACATTTGCCGCGCGAGTGAAGTCAATTTCGGGTGAGGAACAAGCGCAATGGCTTTAGATAAAGATACGGCGGTAAAAAACGCGCGGCGCGATCTGGCGAAGCGTCTGGGTGTAAAGGAAAATGAGATCAAGGACGGGGCAATTGAAACGGCCGACTTTCCCGATATGGCTCTCGGCGCGCCGGAAGCGGGTGAGATGAGCGGGCAGATGATCGCATCGGGCTGGCGCATTCGTCTTAACGCTGGCGGCAAAGATTATGAGTATCGCGCTGATCGCAATCAGGTGCGGCTCTATAATTACAAAGGAAAGAATTACCGCGTCTGACACACGCGGCTTGAGTAGTTAAAAGAAGTTGTGAGGTTTTAAGAGATGAACAGAAATAACTTTCTCGGTCACATCGTGTTAGCGTTGACGCTCGTGTTAATCGC